>CAYZSQ010000163.1:0-2563 GCA_964479785.1 uncultured Methanomassiliicoccales archaeon | reverse complement strand
TCCTATCCACGGACGGTCAATGGTGCGGTACGATTAAACCTTATAGGCCGGCGGACCGAGTCGAGCCAAGTTCTATCTATGCATCCGCGGATTCCGCCGCATGCCACAGAGCGGATCGGACGGGGCCATGGGCGCCGAGGCCGTCATCACCGGGACGACCTACCTCGGCAGGGAGGCGGTGGTCAAGCACAGGCCGCCCAAGACCTACAGGCTGCCGGAGCTGGATTCGCACATAAGGTCCTCCCGCACCAGGAACGAGGCCCGCATCATGCACGAGGCCAGGGCCGCCGGGGTCCGGACCCCCTGCATCTACGACATCGACCTGAGGGAGTGCCGCATCGTCATGGAGCGCGTCCGCGGGACCATGGTGAGGGACGCCCTCCGCTCCCATCCGGAGAGGGCCGACGGAATCTGCAGGATGGTCGGGCTCACCGTCGCGAGGCTGCACAGCGCCCGCATCTGCCACGGGGACCTGACCACGTCCAACATGGTCCTCACCGACGACGGGGACGTCTGCCTCATCGACATGTCCATGGGGTGCACCCGCGCCGAGACCGAGGACATGGGGGTGGACCTGAGGCTGCTGGAGAGGGCGTTCGCGTCCGCCCACGTGGGTCTGGAGGGATCGTTCGACGTCCTCATGGAGACGTACTACTCCGGCATCCCCAACCCCCGGGAGGTCAGGCGGAAGGTGGAGGACATAAGGAACAGGGGCAGGTACACATGAGGCTCAAGGTCATCACATCCAATCCGGGCAAGGTCGCCGAGTATCGGAGGGAGCTCTCGGAGCTCGGCATAGAGATGGAGCACGTGAGGCTCCCATACGACGAGGTCCAGACGTCCGATCTCGAGGAGGTCGTCAACAAGGGCATGGACGCCATCATCGCCCAGGGGGTCAGGGACTTCATCATCGACGACTCCGGGCTGTTCGTGGACGCCCTGAAGGGCTTCCCGGGGGTGTGGTCCGCCTACGCCCAGAGGACCATCGGCAACCCCGGGGTCCTCAGGCTCATGGAGGGCGTGGAGGACAGGGGCGCCGAGTTCAGGTGCTGCATCGGATGCGACATCGCCGGCAAGAGGATCGTCGTCACCGGGATCTGCAGGGGCGTCATCACGGATTCCGAGAGGGGCGACGGCGGGTTCGGCTTCGACCCCGTGTTCTCCCACGACGGCGAGAGGACGTTCTCCGAGATCCCCATGGACGAGAAGAACTCCGTGTCCCACAGGGGCAACGCCGTCAGGCTCCTGATCGAGGCCATGAGGCGCGAGGGCGTCGTCTGACCCTCATCCGGAGCGGCCGGTCATCTCGTACACCGCGATCATGTCGTTCATGTCCTTGAACGGCGGGATCGACGCCAGCAGCCTCCCGCGGAGGGTGTGCTTGCGGACCTCCTCGTTGAAGCTCTTCCACCAGAGCATCCTCACCCCGTCGCACATGCCCTCGAGCTCGGAGCAGTGCTCCACGCCGAAGCGGAACTGCGCCCCCGTCTTTTTGACGACCTGGTGACGCTCCGCGCCGCCCTTCACGAACCTGGCGGGCATGAACTCGGCGACCAGGTACGTCCTCCCGAAGCTGCCCGACAGGATCCCCAGGATCGTCCTGATCTCCTCCTCGGACAGGTACATCGTCACGCCCTCGACGATCACTATCGCGACCTCGCGGTCGGCCACGTACTCCGTCCATGCCAGGTCTAGCGCGGACATGGCGATGTCGTGGACCCTCTCCTCCCCGGGGAAGAACCTCCTGCGGACCTCCATCACCTCGGGCAGGTCGAGGTTGTACCACTCCAGACGGCCGTTGTCCACTCTGCGGAACCTGTCGTCCAGTCCGCATCCGAGGGATATGCAGGATGCGCACGGGTTCTCCAGGAGGAGCCCCCTGACCGCATCGTCGAACATGATCGTCCTGCAGACCACGCCCTCGTGGGTGAGGAACCTGTCGTAGCCGGAGAGGTCCCTTCCGACGGAGTCGACGATCTCCACCGCCTTCGGGTCCCTGATGCGGGCGTCGCTCCTGCGGGTCTCGCTGGCCCTGACCGCCACCGTGATCATCATCGTCTCGGACACATCGCTGAGGTCATCCATCTGAACACCTTTTTAGGATATCCTAAAAATGATGCGACGTATAAAACATGGCGCTTCGGAGGAGGTATGGGAAGGGAAGGGTGTTGGTAGGGGTTTGGGGGCGCGTCAGAAGATGCTGGCGAAGGGCTCGTTGATGAACAGGATGCAGATGCCCAGCGCGAGCATCAGGAACAGCAGGTAGTTCCCGAGCATGGACTTCATCTCGAGCATGTCCACCCTGAACCCGACGAGCCCGAGGATCTTGGTCAGGAGACCGCAGACCACGAATGAGATGATGGTCGCGAGCCACCACCATCCGGTGACGTTGCAGATGATGGCGCCGACTATCCCTACGACGACCGCCAGGACGGCGACCACCATGAAGACCTTCGTCATGTAGATGTCCTTCAGGATGAACTCCCTCTCGTTGAACTCGGTGGGAGTGAACTCGTACTCCTCCTGAGGCTGCTCGACTATGCGCCTCTTCTTCTTTGCCATC
>CAYZSQ010000162.1:0-2584 GCA_964479785.1 uncultured Methanomassiliicoccales archaeon | reverse complement strand
GGCAGTGGCACGACCAGATAGTCAGGATGAACCCCGAGCTCAGGAACGTCACCCCGCAGATGATGCAGAGGGCGTTCGACGACATGCAATGGTGAGACGATCCCGGACGGCACGAGGCCCCTCGGAAGGGCCCTCCGAGAGCCCGGTCTCCATTAACGGACCTTAATCCAGTCCCTGCCGGGACCAGTCGGAGCATACGTTCCCTTGGACATATCATTAAATACAATGTGGAGCTAGCCACCTCACATTAGAGGTCCACCATAGGGTGGACTATCGACGTTCCAATCGAAAATCAAGAGAATTCGAGGTGAAAAAGTGGGAAACGGTCTGTACACCGCAAGGAAAATGAAGACTGACCGCCAGAAGTTCCGCTGGCTGGACAGGGGTTACAAGAAGAGGGTCCTCAAGCTGAGGGAGAAGTCCGATCCGCTGGAGGGCTCCGCCCAGGCCCGCGGCATCGTCCTGGAGAAGGTCGGAATCGAGGCCAAGCAGCCCAACTCCGCCATCAGGAAGTGCGTGAAGGTCCAGCTCATCAAGAACGGACGCCAGATCACCGCCTTCGCGGTAGGCGACGGGGCCATCAACTTCATCGACGAGCACGACGAGGTCATGGTCGAGGGTATCGGCGGAAGGATGGGAAGGTCCTACGGGGACATCCCCGGGGTCCGTTACAAGGTCATCAAAGTCAACAACGTCTCCCTGGACCAGATGGTCAGGGGCAGGACGGACAAACCCGTGAGATGATTACAATGTCAGACGATATCGTTGCAACCAAGGCGCTCATCTTCGGCAAGTACGACACTTCCGACGTGGTCGTCAACGACGGCGGGCTCGCCAAGTACATCGACCTGACCCCCACCAACGTCCCCCACTCCGGCGGGAAGCACGCCAACAGGTGGTTCGGCAAGTCGAAGCTGAGCATCGTGGAGAGGCTCATCAACAACATCATGAGGACCGAGAAGTACACCGGGAAGAAGATGAAGGCGTACAAGACCGTGGCCCAGGCCTTCGACATCGTGGCCGCCAGGACCAAGAAGAACCCGGTCCAGGTCCTCATCGAGGGACTCGAGAACGCCGCCCCCCGCGAGGAGGTCACCAGGCTCCAGTTCGGAGGCATCTCCGTCCCCAAGGCCGTGGACATCTCCCCCCAGAGGAGGCTGGACATCGCCCTCAGGAACCTCTGCACCGGCGTGGTCAACGCGTCCATGAAGAACAAGAAGCCCATCTACGAGTGCCTCGCCGACGAGCTCATCCTCGCCTCCAAGGGGGACATCACCTCCTACTCCGTCGCCAAGAAGGAGGAGGTCGAGAGGGTCGCCCAGTCGGCCAGATGATACTGACGATCCAAGGTGAGTGATTATGGGCCGTAGAGAGGACAACGCGAAGAAAGCGGTCGAGCTGATGAAGGATCAGAAGCTCATCAGGAACCTCGGAACCGCTGCGCACATCGACCACGGTAAGACCACCTTCTCCGACAACCTGATCGCCGGAGCCGGGATGATGTCTTCCGAGACCGCAGGCGAGCAGCGCCTGCTGGACTACGACGAGCAGGAGGCCGCCAGGGGTATCACCATCAATGCCGCATCCGCGGCCATGGTGGTCCCGTACAAGGACCCGGAGTCCGGCAAGTCGGACTACTTCCTCGTCAACCTGATCGACACCCCCGGGCACGTGGACTTCGGCGGCGACGTCACCAGGGCCATGAGGGCCCTGGACGGCGTCTACATCCTGGTCTGCGCCGTCGAGGGAATCATGCCCCAGACCGAGACCGTCATCAGGCAGGCGCTGAAGGAGAGGGTCAGGCCCATGCTGTTCATCAACAAGGTCGACAGGGCCATCGTCGAGCAGCAGCTGACCCCGCAGATGATGATCGACAAGTTCTCGCACATCATCACCGAGTTCAACAAGAAGATCATGGACATCCTGCCCGCACCCCTCAACAAGCAGTGGCAGGTCAGCCTCCAGGACGGCACCGTCGCCCTGGGGTCCGCCTACAACAACTGGGCGGTCTCCATCCCCTACCTCCAGAGGCCCGAGCTCAAGAAGATGGGCATGAACCTGACCAAGGTCTTCGAGTACTGCGGCAGGGAGGGCGGACAGGCCGAGCTGGCCAAGATCATCCCCATCGCCGACGTGGTCCTCGAGATGGCCATCAACCACATCTCCTGCCCCGTCGACGCCCAGAAGATCCGTATCCCCACCATCTGGAAGGGCGACCTGGACTCCGACATCGGCAAGCAGATGCTGAACTGCGACCCCAACGGGGAGGTCGCCATGATGGTCACCAAGATCATCATGGACAAGCAGGCCGGGGAGATCGCCATCGGGAGGCTGTTCTCCGGGACCGTCAGGAAGGGACAGACCCTGTACATCTCCGGCGTCCCCCAGGCCCAGCGCGTCCAGACCGTCGCCCTGATGGTCGGGGCCGACAGGACCCCCATCGAGGAGTGCAAGGCCGGGAACATCGTCGCCCTGACCGGACTCAAGGACGCCATCGCCGGAAGCACCGTGTCCTCCCTGAAGGACATGGAGCCCTTCGAGAAGATGTCCCACTACTCCGAGCCCGTCATCACCAAGGCCATCG
>CAYZSQ010000161.1:0-2622 GCA_964479785.1 uncultured Methanomassiliicoccales archaeon | reverse complement strand
TTCACGGCGCACTGGGCGCCGTGCCTGTCGGCGACCTCCTCGAACAGCTCCGCGAGGCCGACGGACGTGGCCACCAGCTGTTTGGCCATCCTCTGGTCGATGCCGTGCTGCCCGGCCATCCTGGCGGCCATCCTCTGGGGGCTCTCCCTTATCCTGACGGACTCGGCCAGCTCCCTGATGTGGTAGATCCCCAGGTCGGGTTCGTCTATGTACCCGTAGTCGGCCTCGAACTCCTTCTTCCTGACGGAGATGGTGACCCCGCGCTCCTCGTCGAAGCGCCTGGTCTCCCTGTCGACCTTGCCGCCGGCCCTCAGTATCTTGCTCTGCCTGACCACCTCGTAGGTCAGGGCCTTCTCCACGTTCCTGAGTCCGGTGACGTTCTTGACCTCCACCCTCTCCTTCCCGACGGAGATGTTGCAGTCGCAGCGGATGCTCCTCTCCCCGTCCCCGGGCAGGTCGATGACGTGCCTGATGTCGGCGATGAGGGCCCCCAGGAACTCCCTGGCCTCGGCGGGGGTCTTGAGGTCCGGCTCGGTGACGATCTCCGCCAGGGGGATCCCGGAGCGGTTGTAGTCCACCAGCGAGGACAGGTCCCCCACCCTCTTGGTCTTCCCCGGGTCCTCCTCCACGTGGATCCTGGTGATCCCGATGGGCTTGTCCCCCAGGTAGTACACGCCCCCCTCTCCGATCGGGTTGTCGTACTGGGTGATCTGGACGCTCTTGGACATGTCCGGGTAGAAGTAGGTCTTCCTGGAGAACCAGGTGGTGTCGGCCACCCTGCAGCCCAGGAGCTTGGCCAGCATGATCCCGTACTCCAGGACCTTCCGGTTCAGGACCGGCCTGGACCCGGGCATGCCCAGGCAGGTGGGGCAGACGTGGGTGTTCGGTCCGGGCGCCTCGGTGGTGGGGCAGGAGCAGAACATCTTGGACCTGGTGGGGAGCTGGACGTGGATCTCGAGGCCTATCTTCATGCGGACACCTCCGGCCTCCTGATCTCGAACTCCCTCTCCCAGTCCTCGGCCATGGTGAACAGCACGTTCTCGTCCCAGTGGTCGGCGACGAACTGCATGCCTATGGGCATCCCGTCGCCGTCGTAGCCGCAGGGCACGGACATGTGGGGTGTGCCGGCGATGTTGGCCGGGACCGTGAGGTAGTCCGCCTTGTAGATGTCCAGGGCGGACATCTTGGATATGTCGTCGAACCTGGGAGCGGTGAAGGGCATCGTCGGGGCGAGGACCGCGTCGTGGTCCGCCAGCACCCTCTTGTAATCGTCGATGACCACCTGCCTGACCTGCCTGGCCTTGGAGTAGTACCTGTCCCTGTAGCCCACCATCCTGGTGAAGGTGCCCAGCAGGATCCTCCTCTTGGCCTCGTCCCCGAAGTGCTGGGAGCGGACCCCGGAGAAGTAGTCGTCGAACTTCTGGGAGAGGTCCCCGTCCTGCCTGCCGTACCTCATGCCGACGTACCTGGCCAGGTTGGTGGAGGCCTCCGATGTGGCGAGGACGTAGTAGGCGGGCATGGCGTACTTCAGCGAGGGCATGTCCACCTCCTCCACGTCGATGCCCATGCGGACCAGCTGGTCCAGGGCCCCCCTGAACGCCGCCTCCACATCCTTGGAGAGCCCCTCCAGGCCCTCCCTGGGCACCGCCACCGATCCCATCCTCCTCCTCTCGTCCCTCAGCTCGGGCTGGGCGCAGGACGTGGGGTCCCTGTCGTCCCTCCCGGCGATGACGTTGATGTACCTCCTGAGGTCCCCCGCCCTCGCGGACAGGACCCCGATCTTGTCCAGGGAGTTGCCGTAGTCGATGAGCCCGTACCTGGAGACCCTGCCGTAGGTGGGCGCGATCCCGTAGACCCCGCAGAAGCTGGCGGGGCAGCAGATGGACCCCCCGGTGGAGACCCCAAGGGAGACGTGGTCCTCGAACACCGCCGCCGCGCAGGCGGAACCACCGGAGGAGCCCCCGCAGGACCTCTCCGGGTCGTAGGGGTTCCTGGGTATCTCGAAGCCGGAGTTGGTGGAGAACGTCCCGAACCCGAACTCGTCCATGTTGGTCTTGCCGATGAGCTTCCCGCCCGCCTCCCTCATCCTGGCGATGGCGGTGGCGTCGAAGGCGGGGAGGTACCCCTCCAGGATCCTGGATCCGGCGCAGGTCTCCATGTCCATGGACGTGAGGTTGTCCTTGGCGGAGAACAGGAACTCCGCGTCGCCGGGGTCGGCGTCGGAGGTGTGGGCGTGGAACATGCCGTACCTGGAGTTGATCCCCTCCAGGGACTCCAGCGTGGACCTCATGCTCATGACAGCCTCGGCCCCCTTACGTACCCCTCGTAGGTGTCCATGCCACGGAGCAGGACGTCGGGGTCGATGTCCATCGACGGCTCGTCCTCCCGGGTCACGTCGGCGATCTCCACAGGGTTCAGGCCGTACGAGTCGCATCCCGGAGCCTCGTCCAGGAGCTCGAAGTAGGTGAGGATCTCCCCGAGATCCCTGCTGTATCTCTCCAGCTCCTCCTCTGTGAGCCTGATGTGCGCCGTGCGCGCTACCCTCTCGATCGTTTCCCTGTCCATTGGCAGACCTTCGCGCCGTTATCTTGGACTTTCGCTTTAATGGTTATGCGTGCGATT
>CAYZSQ010000160.1:0-2627 GCA_964479785.1 uncultured Methanomassiliicoccales archaeon | reverse complement strand
GCTTTGACGAGGGCTGGATCATGCACTCGCTCTTTCCGTTGAGTGCGGCGTTCTTGATGACGCACATGGCGTCGTTGAGTGGATCGCTCTGCATTTGTGACACCTCACGAATACTTCTTGAATCCGAGTTCCGGGGCCATGTCCCTGAAGCACTGGCGGCACAGGTGCATCCCGTACCTCCTTATGATTCCTCTCCTGCGTCCGCAGCGTGTGCAGCCGACGGACCTTCCGAACTGCTTCTTGGGCTTCACTGTACCACCACCTCGACCTCGAATTTGTCTTTCATGTACTGTATCGCCTCGTCGCGGGCGACGCGGTGCTTCTTGGGGACCTTCCTCTTCAGGAGCGCCCTCTGGGTGATCCTGCTCCCGGGCCTCCTCAGGACGACGCTGATATCCATCCCGAAGATTCCGATCTCAGGGTCGTACTTCATACCTTCGAAGTCGGTGTAGTCGGAGATGCCGAAGGACATGTTGCCCTCCTGGTCGAAGGAGTACTCGGGCACGCGCCTCTCCCTGATGGAGAGGGCCTTCCTGAGGAACTCCTCGGCGGTCTCGCCGCGCAGGGTGACCTTGCATCCCAGGGGCATGCCCTTCCTGATGCCCAGGTCCCTGTTGACGGTCCTGGAGATCGTCTCCACGGACTTCTGCCCGGTGACCATCTCGAGGACCTTCTCGGCCTTGACCAGCCTCTCGCCGGCCTCGCCGACGCCGATGTTGACGACGACCTTGTCCACGTGGACCTCCCTCATGGCGTTCATTCGGACGCCTCCGGGAGCTTGACGGCGGATGTCTGGGTGCCGATGACGAAGCAGTTCCTGGCGACGGTCTCGGAGCCGTCGGTGAACACGACGATGTTGGGGGCGGGGCCGCGGATGGTCTCGAAGGACTTGACGGTCCTGACGGCGCCGGCCTGGGACCCCTCGCCGATGAGGACGACGGAGCCGTCGCCCATGGGGTAGTGGTCCAGGATCCTCTGGCCGTCGAAGGCCACCTTGAGGGTGTCCCCGCACTTGTAGTCGTTCCTGTCCAGGATGATGTTCCTGCCTCCGCTGAGGTTCAGCTGGACCTTGCCGCCCTTGATGATGGTCTTGTCCTCGATCTTGCAGAGCTCCCAGTTGACCTCGTCGCCCTCGATGGGGACCAGGGTCAGCTTGCCCTTGTCGGTCAGGAGCATCCTGTAGGCCAGGCCCATCTTGGGGATGGTGATGACGTCCATGAACCCGACGGGGGCCTTGGGGTTCTTGACGGCCTTGCCGTCGACGAACATCTCGCGGTTCCCGATGATCCTCTTGGCCTCCCTGGCGGTGTCGCAGGCGCCCACCATGTCCCTCAGGACGGTGACGGCGGCCATGGACTCCTCGATGCTGTGGGCACCGGCGCTCTGTTTGGCGACCCAGACGCTGACCTTCCTCTTCAGAGGCCATGTCCTGGGTGCAGCCAGTCTCTTCATGTGGTCGCTCATTCTTCAGCCTCCTTGTTCTTGGAGAGCGAGTCCATCCTCCAGGCGTCCTCGGTGTTCAGCTTGGTGATCACGAGGTTGCTGGCGTGGATGGGGCGCTCGGTGGCGGTCCCGTCGGCCTGGTTGATCGTGATGCCCTCGATGGACACGCGGCCGGTCTTGGTGTACACCTCGAGGACCTTGCCCTCGATGTTCCTGATGTCCTCGTTCCCGCGGACGACGATGACGGTGTCCCCCTTGCAGACCCTGGCGGTGCGGACCCCGTACTTGGCGCGGAGGTCTGTGCTCAGGTGGGCGGACAGCATCTTCCTCTTGACGTGGGCGGACGCGTTGGCCTGGTTCTTCCTCTGAACCCTTGCTTTGCTGCTTGCTGCCATGCTTCGCACCTCACACGATCGTGGACGCGGTCGCGGACACGCGGGGCCACCTCTCGGCGGCCTCCCTGGCGACGGGTCCCTTGATGTCTGTTCCCTTGGTCTCACCGGTCTCGGTGGTGATGACCGCGGCGTTGTCCTCGAAGTAGACCATCGTGCCGTCGGGCCTCCTCATGGGGCGCCTCTGGCGGACGATGACGGCGAAGACGATCTGCCTCCTCATCTGGGGGGTTCCCTTCTTCACCGAGGCGATGACGATGTCGCCGACGCCTGCGGAGGGGACCCTCCTGGCGACCCCGTGGTACCCGGGGACGGTGATGATCTCGATCTCCTTGGCTCCGGTGTTGTCGATGACGGTGAGCCTGGAGCCGTTCTGCAGGCCCCTGGTCTGGTTTCCGGCTATTCCCTTCATCTCACTCCACCTTCTCTATGACTACGAAGGACACGGTCTTGGAGATGGGGCGGCACTCGGCGATCCTCACCCTGTCGCCGGCCTTCAGGCCGAGGCAGGTGGGGGCGTGGGCGGAGTACCTGTTGCTCCTCTTCTCGTATCTCTCGTACTTGGGCTGGTACCTGAGGTAGTTGCGCTCGACGACTGCCGTCTTGTTCATCTTAACAGTCGCGACCACTCCGTCGATGATCTGTCCCCTGACCGACAGGCTGCCGTGGAACGGGCAGTTGGGGTCGTTGCACTCCGCTTTGGGGGGGACGACGTCGATTCCGATGTCTTTGATTTCTGCTGTCATTTCTTCACCTAACCTTCTTGATTCTGTCCTCTGGTCGGTGCATTAT
>CAYZSQ010000159.1:0-2634 GCA_964479785.1 uncultured Methanomassiliicoccales archaeon | reverse complement strand
CGACAAGGAGAACTTCGACCAGATCGACGCCGAGCTGGAGGAGTACCTCCGCAGGTGCCTCGGCGACAACTTCATCCAGGTGGTCGGGAACTTCAGGGAGCACTGCTTCTTCGCGGTGTCCGCCCTTGGATGCAACCCGGTGGGCAGCAGCCTGCCCAGGGGCATCTCGCCCATGAGGGTCGAGGATCCGTTCATATGGCTGCTCAACAGGGAGGACCGCTGATGGTCGACGACAACAAGCTGAAGAGATTCCTCGTGGAGGGGTTCCAGTTCGAACGCCGCGAGGACGAGGGGGAGGAGTACGCGGAGGACGGCGAGGAGTCGTCGGAGACCTCCGTGGAGAGGTACCCGGAGCCCGCCCAGGCCCCGGAGGGCACCGACCTGGTGTCCTCCCTGAAGGCCCTGGAGACGGAGCTCATCAGGATAAGGTACATGATCGAGGACATGAGGGACGACGAGCCGGCCCAGCCGGACCTGTCGGCCTACATGACCACCAGGGAACAGTTCAGGGCAGTCACCGCGGCTGTGGAGAAGCGCGACGCGGATGCATCGAACAAGACCCTTGTCAAGGCCATGGAGGCCATCTCGGTGATGAGAGAGGACTTCTTCAAGCTCTGCCAGGGGATGAGGGGGAGGATCGACGAGCTGAGCGCCGAGACGGTGCTCTCCAGCTTCGAGGCCTACGGCGTCGACATGGAGAACATCCTGACGGACGGGGGGGTGCACATCGGTGCGTTCCCCTATGACAGGCTCAACACCCTCCACCAGCGCATCGTCGGGGTCATCCCCACAGGCGACGCGGAACAGGACGGCCTCATCGCCGAGAGGCTGTCGGACGGGTACAAGATCGGGGACAAGGTCCTGCTGAAGGAGAAGGTCAACGTGTACAAGTTCGACCCGGCCCTGGCGCCGAAGGCCGAGGAAACCGATTCCGAAACGTCTTCCGAAACCGATTCGGTGCCGACCGGTGAGGATCCGGCGGCGGAGAACAAAGAAGAAACTAGCCAGGAGGAAGAAGAATGACAGACTACTGCATCGGTATCGACCTGGGCACGACCTACTCGTGCCTCGCCTATATCGACGAGGATGGGGACCCGGTTGTTGAGAAGAACTTCGAACAGGAGGACACAACACCGTCAGTCATCCTCTTCAACGAGAACGGCGAGATCATCGTCGGATCCCCCGCCAAGGACATGGCCATGATGTACCCCCCCGAGAGGATCATCACGTCCATCAAGAGGCAGATGGGGACCGACTACGAAGTGGACATCGACGGGGAGAAGTACAACCCCATCATGCTCTCCGCGGTCATCCTCAGGAAGATGATCAACGACTTCAACGAGAACCACGGCTGCGACGTGAGGAAGGCCGTCATCACCTGCCCCGCCTACTTCGGCCAGAACGAGAGGGACGCCACCAAGACCGCCGGCACCATCGCCGGACTGGACGACGTCACCGTCATCAACGAGCCCACCGCCGCCGCCATCTCCTTCGGCTTCGGCAACGCCGCCGACGGCAAGAAGAGGGTGCTGGTCTACGACCTGGGAGGGGGGACCTTCGACGTCACCATCCTGGAGATCGACGGCTCCTCGTTCACCGCCGTCGCCACCGACGGGGAGAGGCTCCTGGGAGGCAAGGACTGGGACGCCGTCGTCTCCAAGCTCATCAAGGAGAAGGTCTCCGAGGAGTCCGGCGTCGACGTGGACACCCTGGACGAGGACGAGGACATCAGGCAGACCCTGGTCAACGACTCCGAGACCATCAAGAAGAGGCTGTCCACCGCGGAGTCCACCAAGGGCACCCTGACCGTGGAGGGCCAGAAGATCGTCTTCACCATCACCAGGGACGAGTTCGAGGCCGCCTCCGCCAGTCTGATCCAGACCACCATCGACATCATCGACCGCGTGCTGGCCACCAAGGAGTTCACCATGGCCGACATCGACGAGGTCATCCTCGTCGGGGGATCCTCCAGGATGCCCCAGGTCAGGAACGCCATCTCCGCCAAGTACCCCGACGCGGACATCAAGGTGTTCGACCCCGACCAGTCCGTGGCCAAGGGAGCGGCCCTGTTCTCCAAGTCCAACTCCATGATCCCCGCCGACATGCCCGTGGACCCCGCCACCGGGGCCCCCGCGGAGCCCATCGAGGGCGTGCTCAGCGTCCACAACGTCCTGAGCAAGACCTTCGGCATCAAGGCCATGTACGAGGACGGCACCGAGATGATCTCCAACATCATCTTCAGGAACGAGGTCCTGCCCATCGAGTCCATCAAGACCTACTACCCCGTGGACGACGGACAGTCCACCATCAAGGTGGAGATCTACGAGGACGCCGCCTCCAACAACGAGGAGGGCAAGAAGACCGCCATCATCGACGGCGCCCCGGTGGGGGAGTTCATGATGGAGCTGCCCATGGACGTGACCAAGAACACGCCCATCACCGTGAAGTTCACCGCCACCGACGAGGGCATCCTCATCGCCAGCGTGGACTGCATGGACCAGCACACCGACTACCAGATCGAGAACGACCTGAAGATGTCGGCCGAGGCCATCGAGAAGTCCCAGGGACTGATGGAGAAGGTCAGCAACGCTAACTGATCGGAAGGGGGTCACACCCCTTCCACAAACGCCTTAC
>CAYZSQ010000158.1:0-2682 GCA_964479785.1 uncultured Methanomassiliicoccales archaeon | reverse complement strand
GAAGTGAGCGAGCTGGACCTGGCGTACGCCCACCGCATGGAGGAGCTCACCGGGGTGGCCGTGGAGATGCCCTCGCCGGCCATGTGCGTCCTGGTGGACCTATGCGCCCAGGAGGGCAGGAACGTCATCCCGCTGGACATGAACGACGCCGAATTCACCGAACTCTACTGCGACACGGTCAGGACCTGGGACTTCGTGAAGGAGCACCGCCTGGCCAAGAAGGGCATGAAGAGGAGGTTCAGATCCACCACCCCGGAGCAGTTCGCCATGGAGTGGGACGAGTACGTCAACAGCGTCAGGGGCTACCGGGACGTCTCCCGTAAGAGGGAGGCCTACATCGCATCCCAGATAAGGGAGGTGGCGAAGTACAGGAACAGCCTGCTGGTGGTCGCAGAGGTGGAGAGGGCGGACGGCATAGCCGCCCTCCTGAGGTGATCCCTTGGCATGCGACCGCTGCGACTCCGGCCGTGAACAGGGACACAGGTTCTGCATGTACTGCGGGGAGCCTCTGGAGGGCTGCCCCGTCTGCGAAGAGTCCGGGAGATCGGGCTACAAGTTCTGCAAGAGGTGCGGCCGCCCACTGGCGCAGCCGGAGGTCCCCTGCCTAGGGTTCGACCTCCGGACGGTGGCGGTGTACGCATCGCTGCTCCTGGCCATACTTCTGATCATGGAGCTGGCGTCCATGTTCACCGGCATCGGCAGCACGTTCTCCTGGTGCGCCGACCAGGGGGCGCTGGACGTCTACGTGCTGATCCCCACGCTGGAGGTCGCCGGGATACTCACCGGAGGGGCGCTGCAGGCGTTCTGGATCGTGCTGGTGGTGGCCATAACCGCCTCGGTGCTGCTGGTGTTCTGGCAGTCCCTGAGGCCGCTGAGGGACGCCGATCCGGTGAGGCGCAGCGAGGGGTTCATGAGGACCCCGCTGTACTGGCTCGCCCTCCTGTTCTGCGCTACCGTGCTCCTGAGCGTGGTCATCACCGCATTGCAGATCGACATGATCTCCGTCCCGTCAAAGATCACCGTCGGCGCCGACCCGAATTCCTTCCTGACCTACGCCAACGCGGCGGTATGGGAGGAGGTCATCTCCAGGGTGGTCTACATCGGCGTGCCGATGATGGTCCTGGCACTCATCTGCAAGCGCAGGGACTTCGCCAAGTACCTGCTGGGAGGGTTCGGCATGAGCCGCGCGGCGATCATACTGATAGTGTTATCCGCCGTGGTCTTCGGATTCGGGCATGCGTCCGGATGGGGGATCGGGAAGGTGCTCCCCACCTTCATCCCTGGCCTGGCAATGGGTTACCTCTACGCCCGCTTCGGCATCCACGTCTCGATAACGTTCCACTTCGCCTTCGATTACACAGCGGTGATGTACGGAACGCTGTTGCCGGTGGCGGTAGGCCTGATGATGCTGTTCATGGTGGCCGGCATCCCCTGCCTCGTCGACATCGCCCGCAGGATGTGGGGGTCGAGGGAATACGTCAGGGACATGCCGAACGTCATGCCCCCGGATCAGGAGAGCATCTTCTCCAAGCGGGAATGAGACTCCACCGCGGACCCGAAGTCCTTGGCCTCGATGATCCAGTTGCCCCTGTAGCCGGAGAGCCTGCCGATCAAGCGACGGAAGTCTATGTCCCCGTCGCCTATGGTGAGGTGCTCGTCGCTCCGCCCGTGGTTGTCGTGGATGTGGACGTTCACGATCCGGTCGGAGAATGTGTCGATCATGGCGTCGATCTGACCCATCGTGTTGGCGTGGCCGACGTCGAAGCACACCCCAAGGTCCGTGCCCTCCAGCAGATGTGCCAGATCCTCCGCGGTCCTGCCCAGGAAGAATGGCATGGACGGCATGTTCTCGATGGCGACCGTGACCCCGTGCTCCGCGGCGGCGGCCTCGATCGCCCTGATGGACCTGGCGGCCCGGGCGTTGGCCATCCCCTCCGTCCCGTTCACCGCCATGGACGACAGGCCCGGGTGGACGGTGACCGTCACCGCATCGAGCTCGGCGGAGGCCCTGATGACCTCCACGGTCTCCCGGACCGAGGCCTCCATGAGCCTGTCGGTGAGGGACGCGATGTTCAGGTCGCAGATGGGCGCGTGCACCGAGCATGTGATCCCGGCGGAGTCGATGAGCTCCCTGAGCCTCCGCACGTTGCCGACGATGGACTGCTCCGCCTCGGAGAACACCTCCCAGTGGCGGAACTCCCCCGACACCGGACCGATCCAGTCCTCGAAGGGACGGATGGAGAAGTGGGTGCAGGACATGCCGATCACGTCCTCACCTCCTCCCCGTCCACCGTCATGGGCGCCACCCTGTCGATGTACGCCTCCAGGTCCTCCCCCTCGACGGTGACCTCTATCGCCCCGAGAACGGGGTTCCTGTCCGCGAAGGACACCTTCCCGACGGTGGCCACCTGCTTGTTCAGGCTCATGGACGTCCTGTCTCCCCTCAGGTTCCTCAGGAGCACGGACCTGGCCGCATCCAGGATCCTCTGGGAGCGGATCCGCCTGCCGAAGGCGTCCAGGGACCCTGCCCTCCCGCTGAAGCCGTCCTCGCCGAGCTCCAGCTCGGCATCGGGGAAGATAGAGAGGACGGCGGCGCGGACCTTCTCCGGATCCTCGCTGGGATTCACCTTGCAGGAGATGCGGACTTCGACCATGCGCCTGCGATTGAGTACTGATTATTTA
>CAYZSQ010000157.1:0-2731 GCA_964479785.1 uncultured Methanomassiliicoccales archaeon | reverse complement strand
AGAACGTCCTCCATCCAGCGCAGCACCAGGGAGACCAGGGTCTCCGTGGATCTGGACATCGACGGCGACGGCAGGTTCGACGTCAGGTGCGAGATACAGTTCCTGAAGCACATGACCGAGACCCTGGCCAGGTACGCCGGGTTCGACCTCACCCTCAGTGCAGAGGGGGACAACGACCACCACATCGTGGAGGATGTGGCCATCACCCTCGGGAAGGCCCTGAGGGAGGCCATGGGCGACGGCCCCGTCGAGAGGATGGGCACCGCCATCGTCCCCATGGACGACGCCCTGGTGATGTCCTCCCTGGACCTGGTGGACCGCCCCTACGCGGACATCGACCTCCCGGACCCCCTCTACACCCACTTCATGCGCAGCCTCGCCATGTCGGCGGGGTTCACCCTGCACATCGTGGTGATCAGGGGCTTCGACGACCACCACGTCGTGGAGGCCGCGTTCAAGGCCACCGGCAAGGCCCTGAGGGCCGCCCTCGCGAGAAGGGACTCCGAGCTGAGCACCAAGGACCGCGAGGTCATCGGGTGATACGGTGCTCACCAAGAGGATCATACCCTGCCTGGACGTGAAGAACGGCAAGGTGGTGAAGGGGATCAACTTCCAGGGGCTCCGGGACGTGGGGTACCCGCCGGAGATGGCCGCGGAGTACGAGAGGCAGGGTGCCGACGAGATCACCTTCCTGGACATCACCGCCTCCCTGGAGACCCGCCAGACCATGCTGGACATCGTGTCGGAGACCGCCTGCAACCTGTTCGTCCCCCTGACCGTGGGGGGCGGCATCGGGAGCCTGGCGGACATGAGGGACGCCCTCAACGCCGGGGCCGACAAGGTCTCCGTGAACTCCGCCGCAGTCAGGGACCCGTCGATCATCTCCGAGTGCGCGGAGAGCTTCGGCAGTCAGTGCGTGGTGGTGGCCATCGACGCCAAGAGGGTCGACGACAGATGGGAGGTGTTCACCCACGGCGGCACCAGGCCCACCGGCATCGACGCCGTGGAGTGGGCCCAGAGGGCCGAGGACCTTGGGGCGGGGGAGATCCTGCTGACGTCCATGGACACCGACGGCGTCAAGACCGGGTACGACATCCCCCTGACCGCGGCGGTGTCGGACGTGGTGGACGTGCCGGTCATCGCCTCCGGGGGATGCGGCGGCATGGAGCACATCCACGACGTGTTCTCCCAGACCGGCGCCTCGGCGGCGCTGGCGGCTTCCATATTCCATTACAACGAGTGCACCGTCGGAGAGGTCAAGCAGTACCTCAGGGACAGGGGGATAGTGGTCAGATGACCGAACTCAGATACGACGACAAAGGACTGATCACGGTGGTGGCCCAGGACTGGGTCACCAACGAGGTGCTGATGGTGGCCTGGGCGAACGAGGAGGCCGTGGCCAGGACCATGGAGACCGGCTACGCCCACTACTGGTCCAGGAGCAGGGGCAGGCTCTGGAAGAAGGGGGAGGAGTCCGGCCACCTCCAGAGGGTCGAATCCGTGCAGGTGGACTGCGACGGCGACACCCTGCTGTACAGGGTGGAGCAGGTGGGGGGCAAGGCCTGCCACCTGGACAGGCCGTCCTGCTTCGACGAGGTCATCTACGGATCCACCGGCGGGACCATGGCCATCGTCCCCGACCTGGCCAGGGTCCTGAGGGACAGGCGCGAGAACCCCGACGAGGGCAGCTACACCTGCAAGCTCTACCGCAACGAGACCAAGATGTGCAAGAAGATCGTGGAGGAGGCCGCGGAGTTCGTCCTGGCCGTCAAGGACGGGGACGAGGACGAGATGTGCTCCGAGCTGGCCGACCTCATCTACCACACCATGGTGGCGGTGGAGAAGATGGGCGTGCCGATGGACAAGGTCTACAGGGAACTTTGGGAGAGGTCGCTATGAGGGCCGACCTGCACACCCACTCCATATTCAGCGACGGGGAGCTGGTCCCCGCGGAGCTGGTCAGGAGGGCCATGGTCCTGGGGCACGACGTGATAGCCATCACCGACCACGTGGACATGACCAACGTGGAGTTCGTGGCGTCCAACGTGGCCAAGGCGGTGGAGCTCTGCGAGGACTACATCAGGGTCATCCCCGGGGTGGAGATCACCCACGTGCCCCCCTCCAAGATCGACATGGTCGCGAAGATGGCCAGGAGGGCCGGTGCGGACTGGATCGTGGTCCACGGGGAGACCGTGGCGGAGCCGGTGGCCCCCGGCACCAACCGGGCGTCCGCCGAGAACCCGGAGATCGACGTCCTGGCCCACCCGGGGTTCATCACCGTGGAGGAGGCCCAGATCGCCAAGGACAACGGGGTCATCCTGGAGGTGTCCGGCCGCGCCGGCCACAACATCACCAACGGCCACGTGGTCAGCGTCGCCAGGGCCGTGGGGGCGAAGATGATCGTCAACTCGGACACCCACGCCCCCGAGAACCTCATGGACGAGGCGGCGGCCAGGACCGTGGCGCTGGGCGCCGGGATGACCAAGGAGGAGGCCGAGAGGGCCCTCCGCGTGACGCCTTACGAGGCCATCAGGCACATAGCCTGACACTGTGTTAGAAGAACGGGATCGGGGAGAGGCTCCGGAGGTTCTCAGACGGCCTCCCCCGGCCCTTCCCCTCATTCATCCTGGGCCTGAGTACCATCAGTGTCCTGAGACCTGTTCTTGGTGTACTTCGCCATCAGCCTGCGGACGACCTCATGGTCCGCACTGACGAATTTGACCACACTGTC
>CAYZSQ010000156.1:0-2793 GCA_964479785.1 uncultured Methanomassiliicoccales archaeon | reverse complement strand
CCGACACCGAACAGGAAGGCGACGATGTCGCCGTTGGTGACGGCGTAGTCGGCGAGCTCCTTTCCGCCCAGGGTCTCACAGGACAGGACGTCGGCTCCGTTCTCGCAGGCGACCTCCGCGCATCCGAAGAGCGCCTCGGGGTAGGCGTGCTTGCCGCCCATGCCGGGCCTGTAGCCCTCCTCGGCCTCACGCTGGTCGGGGATGGTCTGCCTGACGGCGCAGTTGACGCCGTACTCCTCGTGGAACTTCTCGCAGATGGCCTTCTGGCCCTCGACGACGGGGGTCGCCATCTTGGGGTTGCCCATCTGGGAGACCCACTCGGTCTCCAGCTGGACATCGGGGAATCCGACGGTGACGGCCCTGTTCAGGACGTCCTTGGAGATGTAGTCAACGTACTCCTTCCTGAGGGACTCGGGGTCCTTCTCCTTCCCAGGCCTGGGGGCGTAGTTGAGCTCGGGGATGACCCTTCCGGCCCCTACCTTGATGCCGAATCCGTAGGACACGGGCTGCTTGGCGGTTCCGAAGACCATCTCGTCTGCGCTGCTGTATGCCATTTTGGTGTATCTTGTTGCTGCCATCTTAATCACTCTCCAACGATGTTGTCCCACTCGTCCCTTACTCTCTTCCAGTCGTAGCCAGCAAGGACCTTGTCAGCGATCGGGGGAGTCTGAGGGGCCTTCTCGGAGTAGATTCCGAGCTCGAAGGACTCAGCGAAGTCCCTGTTCACTGCACCGCCGGCGGCCATGAAGGGCAGGTTGACTCCGTCCTTCACGAGAATCTCGGCGGCCCTGGGGAAGGCTGTCATGGTGGTGGTCATCAGAGCGGTACCGGTGACCATGAGGGGCTTGACCTCCTTGACCTTGGCGACGACGTCGACGACGGCGACGTCCTTGCCCATGTCGATGACGGTGTAACCGGAGGATCTGAGCATAACTGCAGCGATGTTCTTTCCGATGTCGTGGGGGTCTCCCTCGGCAGCGTGCATGACGATTGTGGCTTTGGTCTCCCTTCCGCCGGGGATCTGCTTCTCGGCAAGGGCGATTCCGATCTCCATGGTCTTGGCGGCCATCATGATCTCGGGCAGGTAGTAGATGTGCTCGGCGTACAGCTTCGCAACGCACTCCATTCCGACAACAAGGCCGTTGTTGATGATGTCCAGGGGCTTGTGGGTCTTCAGCGCCTCTGCGGTGGCGGGCCCAACTTCCTTGAACTTCATGTACAGAACGCACTCGGCCACGTTCTTGAGAACGGGGTCGGAGGGCAGCATCTTCTTGGCGACGGCCTCAGGGGTTGTCTCGTTCTGAGCCTCAACGTCGTAACGTTTGAGGATCTTGGAGAAATCTACTCCTTTGTAGTCTATCATCTATTTTCCTCCTTTTCAGGTCCCGGTTTCACCCGCAACCTGCGGTCTCTTGATTCCGCCCTGGCTTATTTAATCGGTTTTGAGGATGGATGAAGCAACCAGGATTTTATATATAGGACAAAAAAATTAAAATAATGTTGTTACTGTAATCCTGTTAACATCATTTCCGACCATTCTCACTTTAAATATGAATATTTAAATAAATCCAGTTTTAATATAAATAAACTATAAAATAATCCTTTAAGGAACAAATATCATTAATTATCCTAATTAGGTGAATCGAACACCCGAATCCAAAAGTCCTCCGCGACCGTCCGAAAAGTCCGAATGTTGGATATATCATACATCCATCAGGTCCGACGCCCGATGATGCTGGCTCCAGGACCCTTCATTTAAATGACATGTAATTTATATATACATGAATCGATGAGTATGCTCATCTCGAGCACCGGGATTATATAAAGGCTTAACTCGACTAACAATTTCGTCGAATGGAACCAAGCTTATATCAGAGGAGAATATGGGAACACCCATGTACGTATACATTCTGGGAGGGTTCCTGGGAAGCGGGAAGACCACCCTGCTCATGAAGATCGCCTCCATGTACTCGAAACGCGGCGAGAAGACCGCCATCGTCGTGAACGAGTCCGGATCCATCGGCGTCGACGGCGCCACCCTCAAGGCCGAGGGCTACGACGCCGTCGAGCTCCCCGACGGCTGCATCTGCTGCTCCCTGTCCGGGACGCTCCAGTCCGCCCTCAAGAGCATCAAGAGGGACATCGACCCCGACATCATCATCGTGGAGCCCACCGGCCTCGCCCTGCCCCACAAGGTCAGGGAGCTGGTGCACGTGGCCATGATCGATGAGGAGGACACGTTCATCATCGGGGTGGCCGACGTCCAGAGGTTCGAGGACCTGATCAAGAAGAAGGAGCAGTTCTTCAAGATGCAGATGTCCAAGGCCGATTTCATCCTGATCAACAAGATGGACCTGGCCAAGCCCGGCCAGATCGAGGAGGTCACCTCCTGGCTCCGGCTGGAGTACCCCGACAAGCCCATCATGCCCATCTCCGCCAAGACCGACGAGAACATCGACAAGCTCTACGAGATGATGAGATGAGCGACGAGTGCACGGTCGTGATGAACGGGACCATCACCGGCTTCAACTCCGACGCCGAGGCCAGGTTCGGGAAGGCCCTGAGGCACGTGGCCGAGGACATCGAGCACGACGCCGGGGAGTTCAGGGGCGTCGCCAAGGTGGTGTTCGAGTCCCCCGACGGACAGAGGTCCACGATCACCCTCGCCGACCTGGGCCAGGGTGTGAAGAAAGAGGGCACCATCGACCCCTGCGAGAGGGTCCATTTCCAATACTCCTTCACCGCCGCGGAGGTCGCGGAGTCCGCCCTGGGCCACACCATGTTCCACGCCCT
>CAYZSQ010000155.1:0-2805 GCA_964479785.1 uncultured Methanomassiliicoccales archaeon | reverse complement strand
TTGGTGCCGGCGCATCCGTCGTCAGAATCACGGTTCCGGGATGCACCCGCTCTCGACAGTGGAGAACTCTGATATCACAGAGCCTGTCGGGACCGCCCCGAGGATTGCCGTCATAAATATGTGTCAGCGCATACACCGGTCATGGACCTCACAAGGGAGGAGGAGGCCATCCTCAACGGCGAGGAGGGCGAGGGAATGCAGAAGGCGATGGAGCTCGTCACCGCCCTCGGGAAGATATACGGGGCGGAGGACCTCATCGACATAACATCGGCGCACCTGTCGGGCGCATCCTACAAGACGATCGGCGACGGGGGCCTGAAGTACCTGGAGGACATGGCCGCGGGGGGCTCCAGGGTGAGCGTCCCGTCCACGCTGAACCCCGTGGGGATGGACAGGACCCGCTGGGCCGAGATGCACATCACGCCCGAGTTCGCGGAGAAGCAGCTGAGGATCATCGACCTGTACGGGCGGATGGGGGTCAGGACCACATGCTCCTGCACGCCCTACACCGGGGCGAACGTCCCGTCCTACGGGGACCATGTGGCATGGGCGGAGTCCTCCGCCCTGTCCTTCGTGAACTCGTTCATCGGGGCCAGGACCAACAGGGAGGGCGGCCCCGGCGCGCTGGCGGCCGCCATCCTCGGGAAGACGGCCAACTACGGCCTCCATCTGGATGAGAACAGGCACCCCACCGTGGTGATCGACGCGGACATCGACGGCTCGGTGTTCTCGTACTCGCTGCTGGGCCAGGCCGTGGGCATGGCCATCGGGTCCGGCGTCCCGTACTTCAGGGGCATATCACCGGAGACCGAGGAGGCCAAGACCCTGTCGGCCGCCATGGCGGCGTCCGGATCGGTGGCTCTGTGGCACGCCGAGGGCGTCACCCCCGAGGCCGGGTCCTTCGACGTCTCCGGGCTGGAGACCGTGCACATCGGCGGACCGGAGCTCGAGGCCGCGTACGACAGGCTGAACACCGTCGACGACGTGCAGCTGATAGCGATCGGCTGCCCCCATCTCACCGAGAAGGAGATGCACCAGATCGCCGCGTTCCTCAAGGGAAAGAGGAAGGTCAACCCCGACATCGAGATATGGTTCTGCACCTCCGAGGAGGTGAGGGCCAGATGCCCCGAGGACGTGAGGGTCATGGAGGGGTTCGGGCCGGTCCTGGCCGACACCTGCATGGTGGTCGCGCCCATAGAGGGCGCATTCCAGCGCACCGGAACCGACTCCGCCAAGGCTGGCAACTACCTGCCCACGCTGTGCTCCCAGAAGGCCATGTGCCGGGACATCTCCGCACTCATGGGGCTGGTAATGTGATCGTCACAGGACGCACCATAATGTCCGGGAGGGCCACCGGGGAGGTGGTCAGGCTGGACGAGCCTCTGAGCTTCCTCGGGGGCGTGGACGGCTCCACCGGCGACCTGCGCGTCGGCAACGGCGGCAACGTGGCCGGCAAGGTCCTGGTCTTCCCCAAGGGCAAGGGCAGCACCGTCGGGTCCTTCGTCATGTACGACCTGATGGTCCACGGCGTCGCCCCCGCGGCGATAATCAACGAGACCGCCGAGACCATCGTCGCCACCGGCGCGGTGATCTCGTCCATCCCGATGGTGGACTCCGTGCCGTCCATCGGCATCTTCAGGGACGGCGACACCGTGACCGTCGACGCCACCTCGGGGACCGTGGAGATCCAGGGCGTGGAGCTGAGGGAGTCCGTGTCCTCCGCCATCGTCGTGGACGGCAGGGTCCTGATGCTGAAGCGCCCGGACCGCTGCAGGTCGTTCCCGGGGAAGTGGTCCCTGGTGGCCGGTAAGGTCGAGCCCGGTGAGGACCCGGCGGACGCCGCCGCCAGGGAGATCATGGAGGAGACCCGCATCCCCGTCGGAAGGCCCGACGCGTCCATGGAGCCGGTCCTGGTCCGCGAGGGCGGGACGGTCTGGAGGGTCCATCCGTTCCTGTTCAGGCTGGATTCGGCGGAGCCCGTCCTCAACGACGAGAACGAGGGCTTCCGGTGGGTCCCCGTCGACGGCGTGCCCTCGATGGACGCCGTGCCGTACACCGAGCAGGTCCTGACCAGGATGCTGGGCCAACCGTGAGGCCCCGCCGCCTCGCCTCACAGGCTCGTAGTCGGGCTCGGACGTCTCGTCCGTCCTCTCGAGCTTGAAGATGACCGGCCTGAGCCCGTCGTTGCAGCTGCAGATCGCCACCCCGGGCTCCCTTATCCAGTCGCCGTAGTAGAACAGCCCGTCGCCCTCCATGTGGGCCAGCGCGAAGACGTACTGGTACATGGCCTTCCACGCCTCGTCGCAGAGCCCCTCTGGCTTGGCGTAGTCGGCCAGGAACACCTGCCCCTCCCTGAGCATCGGGCAGGCGGTGAGACCCTCCACCCCGTATTCGTCGGCCAGCTCTCTGTCCAGGGTGGTCTTGAGAACCGTGATCCGGACCTTCCTCATGGGGGACGGGATGGGGTGCGCGGTCATAAGCCTGCGGTCAGCGGGAGAAGGGGAACGGCCCGCGCGGAACCGCGTCCGCACGGGCATTGGTTTCTTCACTCCAACGGCGTGATGCCGATGGTGATGTCCTTGCCGGTGACGTCCCAGGTCTTGACCTCGGCGCCCTTCGGCTCGGGGGAGAAGGTCAGGGACCTCGCCCTGACCTCGTTGGATATGTGGGCCCTCCAGGTCTCGAACAGACCCACCAGCCTCTCCTCGGCGGAGACCTCGCAGGAGATGAACTGCTCCACGTTGAGCCTCATGTCCTTGCGCATCTGCTGGATCCTCCTGATGAGCTCCCTGGCGTAGCCCTCGG
>CAYZSQ010000154.1:0-2857 GCA_964479785.1 uncultured Methanomassiliicoccales archaeon | reverse complement strand
CACATGATTGGGTATCGGAATAAAGGTTTATAAAGGAAGGGCGGGGCCCTTCGTTAGGCCTCAGGCCAGGGAGGCGATGCGGATGAAGACCAGCGTCTCCGTCTCAACCTCCCGGCCCTCGGTGCTGGTGTGCTGCAGCAGCAGGTTGCTCCCGACGGCCACGCGGTAGGTCTCGGTCTCGTCCCCGCTGATGAAGGAGTACTCGTTGTACCGGTAGGTCACGCCGTCCACCTCCATGGTCCCGGAGCCCACGGGGGTCAGGCCGGACAGGATGCCGGACTGGACGAACACCTCGCTGAGGAAACCGTATGCGGACTCGTACTCCAGCTCCGGCCACCCCCTGCCGTCGTCCTCCTCCACGGTGAGGCGGCCGCCGTTGATGGCCACGATGGTGTAGGTGGTGGTCTCGGAGCGTCCGTCCTCGGTCTCGGTGATGGTGTAACAGTCGCCCACCGACAGCTCGATGCCGAAGGGGTTGGCCGATGTGCCGGGTGTGGGGTCGCCGGCGGAACCGTCGCCCATGAGGGACGTGGCGTAGAGGGTCACGGTCTCGTCAACCCGGTTGTCGTCGTACTCCACCACCCGGTAGAGGACGCCGTCGTCGACGCCCACGTAGAACTCGGTCCACTCGTCCCGGTCCTCGTGGATCACGTAGACGTCGCACAGGACGGTGCCGTAGTTCCCGGCATCGATGCTCTCGGTCCCGCCTTGAATCATCCAGCTGTTGGGCGTGAATATCAGCATCCCCAGGAACCCGTTGATGGTGGTCTCCTCCCGGTCGATGTCCCCGTCGTCCGAGTCCTCCTCGGTGTAGAAGACCCAGTTCCCGTCCACCTCGGTCACGGTGCAGGTGATGTAGTAGGGCATGCCGTCGTCTGTGACGTACCACCGGATGTAGTCTCCGACCGCCACGGTGTCGGCCACCTGGCCCCCGGAGGAGCCGTCGGGATCGATGGCCGAGGAGGCGTCCTCGGTGAACAGGGAGGATTGCGTGAGCTCAGTGACCAGGGACTGGGTCCCGGCGCTGGTGGTGATGACGATCTCGGATCTGTAGACGATGTGGCTCCCCACCCCTACGTAGTCGGTGGTGTAGAACCGGTTGTTCCCGGATGTCGCCGAGTCTGTGACGACATACACCTGCTTCTCCCCCCAGACCGTGTCTATGGTCTCGACCGGGAGTCCGTCCGGATCCTCCAGGTAGAAGTAGATGTTGGCGTAGTAGTCGTCGACTGTCATCGTCTGGGTGTCGGTGACGGTGGAGCCATCCGATCCAACGGTGGCTATCTCCACGTCCAGATTCTGGCCGTTGACGGCTGTGACAGTGTACGTTCTGTCGCTCACGGTCTCCGACATCACGTCGGACTCCGAGAGTGTGTAGCTGTCATTGACGGCAGGCTGTTCCTTGAGGCCGACCGCATCCACAGCGGGGCCGCCTCCATCGCGTCCGTAGTTCATCACCACGGCCGCGGCGGCGACAACCACTATGACTGCGATTGCAGCGGCTATCAGAGTGCTCTTCGTTGCCATCGGTACGATATTCGCAACTGTGAATATAAACCAACCGCGATGTACGTGAATGTCCGATGAAGCGTCCCCATTTCACTCGGGCTCCGGCATGGAGAGCTCGCTGTTGGACACCGCCCTGCCGTAGAGAACAGCCAGATGGTATCCGTAGTCGGACAGGAACGCCCCCAGCCGATCGGCGTCCTCCGGATCCAGGATCTGCAGCGCCTCGTATCTGTACGTCTGGAGGTCCTGGCGGTCCAGCCTGTCCACCAGCCACGCTATCTCGGCGTTGGCGAGATTCCTGCCGGAGTGGACGCACAGCAGCTGGGAGCACATCATGGCCAGCAGCCCGGTGACCTCCGCCAGGTCCCCCAGCCTGTCGGACATCCCCTCGGCCATCATGGCCAGGACGTCCTTGGCGTCCAGGATGGCCCTGAGCCTGCGGTGGTCGTAGGGGGACCCCCCGCCGGATATGACCGCGGAGACCTCCACACCCCGGTCTATCATCCCCATGTGGGCGAGCAGCCTCTTCAGCAGCCTGCGGTAGGCGACCTCGTCCTCCCGGTCCGCGCCCTGCAGGGACTCCACATACCGGTCGTACACCGGCCTGGCCGTGTCGCGGAACTCGTCCAGGACCACACCGATCCTATCGGGGATCCCCTCCAGGCGGTTCTCCCCTATGTCCACCATCAGGCGGATGCGGCCTATGTCGGTGACCAGGGTGTCCACGAGCACGGCGGTGTCATGGCAGTCCCCGTCGGAGGAGAGCATGGCCAGCTCGCAGCCCTTGCGGGTGGCCACCCTCCCCAGCAGCAGCCTGTCCTCCAGGGTGAATATCATCTGAAGCCCCCCATGGTGTCCCGCATGGCCTCCTTGAAGCCCTCCACCGCGGCGTGGGTCACCTTCTCGTCATCCCTGGAGCCAGGCGGGATCAGCCTCAGATACTCGGCGTAGGACCTCTCCGGCAGCCCGCTGGAATCCAGCAGGGTGAGCAGATCGTCCTGGGAGCCGTCCGCGAGGACGGAGTAGTCGTCGGAGTAGTACACGGAGGCCAGCCTGTGGTACCTGATGTCCAGGTCCAGCCATCCGGCGATCCTCTCGAGCTCGTCCGACCGCCCCGGCTCCTCCAAGGCCCTCGACAGCAGGGCCTCCCTCTCGGACATCTTCTCCTCCGACCTTCTCAGAAGCATCTCGGAGAGTTCCGACCTGCTCATCCTGGTGTTCTTCATTGTATCGTATTTAGTTAAGCTGATTTCTTTATTGAGGATATTATTATTTTATTGTCAATCTGTAACAGTATCCCTCGTCCGGATGTTCTCCTCCACGATGGCGTCCAGGCGCCTGGAGATGG
>CAYZSQ010000153.1:0-2859 GCA_964479785.1 uncultured Methanomassiliicoccales archaeon | reverse complement strand
GTCTCTCCTGAGAGAAGTCCCTCCGCACGGGCCGAATGCGCGTGACATGGTCCCTTGACCGTCGATGGCGGGGTCGGATGGATCCCGTCCAACCTCGAGGTCCTTTATATACGGGTCCGAAGGGTTCGGCCCACCGAATCGATTCAAACCCTATTAAAAATTAATTTAGGAATACCTAAATACGTCACTTCCGATGTGAGGTGGCTTGATCGCAGGCGGATCCAAACCCGCGGGGCCTGGCCGGTCGGGTAATCAGACAGAGGAGGAGACAACATACTACCGATTGGATACGGCCTCATAATCGCGGTCGCGATGCTCATCCTGTTTGCCCTGGGGAACAAGTACGTCAGGAAATACAGGCTGATCATCTACATCGCGGTTTTCGCATTCACCCTGTACTACGTGCTGGGTGAATACTTACTGTACACTCCGATAATAAGCGGAAGGTCGGTGACCATGACCCTGGCCAAAGGGGCGCTGTCCACGTCTGTGTTCGCCGTGGTGGCGTACATCGGCGTCCTGCCCTCGAACAACGTCATAGTGAAGAGACTCAGGTCCGTCAGGACCGAGATGTCGGTCATCGGATGCATCCTGGCATACTGCCAGATACTGTTCTTCGCCAACTATCTCCGGCTGTTCTTCTCCGGGGATCTGGACACCATCGATCTCTGGGGCACCGTGTGCACGCTGCTGCTGTACATCCTGATGATCCCCCTGTGGTTCACGTCGTTCTACTGCGTAAGGACCAACATGAAGCAGACCACTTGGAAGAAAGTCCAGAAGCTGGCATACGTGTTCTACTTCCTGCTGTGGGCCCACGTGTTCGTGCTGTACGCCAGCTTCAGCGGGGGCATCGGGGAGCTGTTTAGCGGTGGGGACGGCACTGCCGTCATGTACTACACTATCCTCTGGGGCGTGTACTTCGTCCTCCGCTTCATCAAGTTCCTCTACGACCGCTATGCCGGAGGCAGGGACGGTACGAAGACCACGCCGGACGAGGAGCTTGAAGCGGCAATGGGGTGATGATATGGCCAAGGAGAACAGTTTCAGCATAACCAAGATCACGATGACGCCGAAGACCGCTCTGACCTTCTGCATCGTCGGGGCCGTCGTCCTGACGCTGGTGCTCGCCATCGGCGCCGTCTGCTGGACCCAGGAGGGAGGCAGCATGTTCGGGAACAGAACCGGAGGCGGCGGAGGCGGGGGAGGCGGATCCGTCTCAGACGCCGCGGATGACACAGCGTACGACATCCTGGATGATGCGGAGGTCATCGACGACCCCGCAGAGGATCCGGCGGAGGGGTCCGACGACGACCCGATGCACATCGGTTCCGCGTACGGCCAGCCAGTGGCTCTGCTGTCCTATGTCTTGGGACAACGATGAGTGACCGGACAAGCGGGATGCGACCGTCCCGCACCATTACCCAATTGACGGGGGCGATCCGTCCGGACGCCTCCGTCTACCATTCTCCTGACGGTAAGGTAGGTCGACGGACGATGTCGGAATCAGGCGGCCCCCTTGGGTCGAGGCCGACCGGGCAGCGGGATCGATCGGGATGAGCGGAATCCGGAGTTAAGGCGATAAAACTTTCAAAATTGTAATTTTTTATATCCTTAAAGACATCATCCGGCATGGTAGACCTGATCAGGGAGAAGTACCTCTCCCGCATCCGTCCCTTCTATCGCGATCCGGGGCTCATCAAGGTGATCACCGGCGTCAGACGCTGCGGGAAATCGACGGTGATGCGCCAGATCGTCGACGAGCTGACGTCCTCGGGCGTCGACCCCGGCATGGTGGCCTATCTCGACCTCGATTCCAGGGAATACAGGAACGTCTCCACGGCCGACGATCTGGAGGCGGCGATAGACGCCGTTTTGCCCCGGGAGGGCGAGGGGCGGTTCCTGTTCGTAGACGAGGTGCAGAACGTGGACGGCTTCGAGAAGCTGGTCAACGCATACCGCGGCGACGGCGTGTCCGTGTTCATCACCGGATCCAACTCCTATCTCCTGAGCGGGGAGCTGGTCACCAAGCTGACGGGCCGCTACATCGAGTTCGACGTGTATCCGTTCTCCCTGTCGGAGGTGCGGGACTTCAAGAGGCTGAACGGGATGCCCTTCGAAGCGCGCACCGAGCTCGAGGACTACATGGTGAACGGCGGTCTCCCGGGACGCTTCGCCTACGACGGCGAGGCGCAGCAGGACTATGTCGGGGCCATGGTGGACGAGGTCATCGGGAAGGACGTGGTCAGGAGGAACAAGGTGCGCGGAAGACCGTCCTTCGAAGCGGTGCTGAGGTACGTGCTGTCGACGCCCTCGGCCACCATATCATCCACATCCGTCGCGAAGCACCTGCGCGGCGAGGGCGTGAACATCCTCCCGGACACAGTCAACCGCTACATGGGGATGATCTTCAGCAGCAAGCTGGCCATCAGATGCGGCAGGGTGGACATGGTGGGGAGGAAGGCCCTGAAGACTCTCTACAAGTCATATGTCGCCGACCCGGCCCTGTGCTCCTACCACGCCGGCCCCGGCGGCGGTCAGAGGATCGGGGCCATGATCGAGAATGTGGTCCACAACGAGCTGCTCTCCAGGGGCTACAGGGTCTCCGTCGGGAACCTGAGGGGTCTCGAGGTGGACTTCGTGGTCTCCCGGGGGACGGAGATGGCCTTCGTCCAGGTCGCGTACCTGCTGGCCTCCGAGGAGACCGAGGACAGGGAGGAGGCACCACTGCTGGCGATCCGCAGCGCCTGCCCCAAGTACATCATATCCCTGGACCCGGTGTGCATAGGCAGGAACGGAGTGGTCCGCCTGAACCTGCTCGACTTCCTGCTGGGGGACGGGTTCAGGCTCGGGCCGGCG
>CAYZSQ010000152.1:0-2896 GCA_964479785.1 uncultured Methanomassiliicoccales archaeon | reverse complement strand
TCCGGATACTGCGATGAGTCAATGATCACGCACACTTTCCAGCTCCTGCCCTCCGTGGGCGCCAAGAAGGAGAGGGCCATCTGGGAGACCGGGGTCCGCTCCTGGGACGACTTCCTTTCGGCAGATTCGGTGGGCACCATGAGGCCGGAGGCCAAGGAGAGGGGCGACGTCCTCCTGACCCAGGCGTCCGAGCTCCTGGATGACGGGGACTCCCGCTCGCTGGCGGACATGCTGCCCAAGGGGGAGGTCTGGAGGATGTTCGGCAGGTTCAGGGAGGACGCCGTGTATCTGGACATCGAGACCGACGGCCTCAGCAGGGACTCCCTGGTGACCGTCGTCACGGTGCACTCCAGGAGGGGGACGGTGACACTGACCCAGGGCATCGATCTGGACGCCGCCGCCCTGGCGGACGCCGTGGACGGTGCCAGTATGATGGTGACCTTCAACGGCAGCTGCTTCGACATCCCCGTGCTGAGGAACAGCTTCCCCGGGGTGGACCTGGACATCCCGCAGTTCGACTTGCGCTTCGCCTCCAGGAAGGTGGGCCACAGGGGCGGGCTGAAGCCCCTGGAGGCCGAGCTTGGGATAACCAGGGGCGACGACATCGAGGGGGTGGACGGCGCCGACGCCGTGCGCCTGTGGAAGATGTGGGAGAGGCACGGAGACAGGGACGCCCTGGACATCCTGACGGAGTACAACCGCGCGGACACGGTGAACCTGGAGGCCATCGCCGACGTCATCTACGACAGACTGGTGAGGGAGCATGCCGGCTACCGCTGGTGACCTCCGCAGGATGCAGAGGGACTTGGAGCTGGCCGCATCCAAGCTGAGGGCGGCGGGCAGCGTCCTGATCGTCACCCACATCGACGCCGACGGCATATCCGCCGGCGCCATAGCCGACACGACCTGCGACAGGCTGGGCGTCCCCCACTCGGTGAGGTTCGAGAAGAAGATCACCGACGAGGTGGTGGCGGCCGTCGACGGCAGCCCCGAGGACGTCGTCTGGATATGCGACCTTGGCAGCGGGTACCTGTCGCAGTTCCGCAGGGACGGCATCATCGTCACCGACCACCATGTGCCGGACCCGAGGTGGCGCAGGAAGCAGACGCTCCTGGACAGCTTCACCGGGATCGTCCACATCAACCCCCACTCCTACGGGATGGACGGCTCCTACGAGATCTGCGGGGCGGGGATGACCTACCTCCTGTCCAAGACCCTGGACCCGTCCAACGACGACCTGGCCTACCTGGCGGTGGTCGGTGCCGTCGGGGACTTCCAGGACTCCGGCCATTCCGGTCTGACCGGTATGAACCGCACGGTGATGGCGGATGCGGAGGCCAACGGGACCCTGGAGGTGGAGAGCGACCTGCGGTTCTTCGGCAGGGACACCCGTCCGGTCAACCAGTACCTCCAGTTCGCCAGCGACCCCCAGATCCCGGGGCTCAGCGACAACGCCGCGGCCTGCCTGGAGTTCCTGGACTCGAACGGCATACCGGGGAAGGCCAAGGGCAGGTGGAGGACCTGGAACGACCTCACGGAGGAGGAGAGGTCCAGGGCCACCGACGCCATCCTGAAACGCCTGCCGGAGGATCAGAGGCCCAAGGCATTCGGGGAGATGTACACGTTCCCGGCCATGCCCTCCGGGAAGGGCCTGAGGGACGCCAAGGAGTTCGCCACCATCCTGAACTCCTGCGGCCGCTACGAGGACGCGGAGACCGGGCTGAGGATCTGCAAGGGGGACATGTCGGCACTGGATGCCGCCGAGAGGAACAGGGCCGACCACAGGAGGCACATCTCCTCGGCCATGACCTACATCAGGGAGAACCATCTGCTCAGGGAGCGCAGGTTCATACAGTGGTTCGATGCCGGCTCCGAGATCAGGGAGACAGTGGTGGGGATAGTGGCCGGCATGATCCTGTCGTCCTCGGAGTGCACCCGCAACATCCCGATCATCGCCTTCGCCGACTCCGACGACGGTGTGAAGGTCTCCGCCAGGGCGGACCGGAGCCTGGTGGACAGGGGCCTGAACCTGTCCGAGGTGATGAAGACCGCCGCCGGGCTGGTGGGCGGGTTCGGAGGGGGGCACTCGGTCGCCGCCGGCGCCACCATACCCCCGGACAGGAAGGAGGAGTTCCTCGACATCGTGGAGGACCTGGTGTCCTCGCAGGTGGAGTGACGCCGGAGTTTAATCTTACCAAAATTAGGGTTGCTTAATTTCCATGAGACCTATAGAATTGTCGTATCGCAATCATATATGATTGTAGCCAGGCACTCATATGCGATGTCGGGATCGAGGTTAGGGACCACTAACTTTTCTGGTCGATTTTGAGACATTCCTAACTCAAAATTCAGTAGATTTAAATACTCTTCAGAAAAATCATCTACGTGAGGTAATCAAAATGACAACCATCAACACTTCCGAGTGTGTCGCATGCGGTGCATGCGTCGACGTCTGCCCCGAGCACGCCATCACCTGCGAGGACATCGCGATCATCGATGCCTCCAAGTGCACGAGCTGCGGCGCCTGCATCGACGAGTGCCCCTCCAGCTGCATCTCCGCGTGATGCCGCTCCCCGCGGGGGCGTCCCTGCGGGCAACCTCCTTGTCAAACGCTTTCATTCTATCAACTCCGGTCCTCCGGGATCGGAGGCTCTCTGCGATCCTCATCCTGAAGGGACGCCTGAGGATCATTGGGGACGGGGCGGACCTCAAGTCGGGATGGGCGCCCGGGACCCCGTCGAGGACCCTCCATACGTGGTGGTACGGCACCACCGACAGGGCCGCGACCGCCGACGGCATCGGTGCGGCGTTGGTCAGGTGGCGGTACGGTCCCGCGCAGGAGGCCAGATTGGGCAGGCGGCTCTCCCTGCGGACTCTGTTCTCAGAATCCATGAAC
>CAYZSQ010000151.1:0-2957 GCA_964479785.1 uncultured Methanomassiliicoccales archaeon | reverse complement strand
GGTCCCGACCCTCCAGCAGCCATTCCGCCAGCCCCACCACCCTGATCCCGTCGATGTCGTCCACGATGTGCGGCTCCCAGGTGATCACGGTCTTGGGGTAGTTGTCCCTCAGGGCCTTCAGGGACCTGACCTCCCGCTCCAAGGTGGTCGGGTCGGACATGTCCGCGCACACCTGGTAGTAGGACGGCCGGCCCATGGGCTCCGCCACGAAGTCCACCTCCATGCCGTCCACGTCGCAGACGGCCACCTCACCGTGCCTGGACATCAGCTCGTTGTACACCACGTTCTCCATGATCCCGCCGATGTCGGCCGGCGTGAACGGGACCAGGCAGTGCCTGATGCCAAGGTCCGCCGCGTACAGCTTGTCCGTCGTGATAAGGTACTCCCTGGTCCTGGAGTCCAGCCTCTTCGGGCGGGAGAACAGCATGGCCTGCTCCAGGAACGACACGTACGAGTCGACGGTGTCCGCCGACACCCTGATCCCCTTGGACCCCAGGTACCTGGTTATGCTCCTGACGGAGGTCCTGTTCCCCACGTTCCTCATCAGGAACATGGTGATGTGGGGCAGCAGCGGCGAGTCGCGGATGCGGTTCCTGTTCACCACGTCGCTCATGCACACCGTGTTGTAGATGCCGGTCAGCATGTCCGGGATGCTGCGCGGGGAGGCCTCCTCCAGCAGGGCGACCGAGGGGAATCCGCCGTGGCGGATGTAGTCCCTCAGGAGCCCCCCGGTGTCGCCCCCGCTGCGGAACATGAGGTACTCCGAGAACGTCAGTGGGGCCACCCTGATCTCGATGGCCCTGCCGGAGAGCCTGGTCGACAGCTCCGAGGACAGCATCCGGGAGTCGGAGCCGGTGACGTACACGTCCGCCCCCTCGCCGTGCAGGGTGGAGACCACGGCCTCCCATCCCTCCAGTGCCTGGACCTCGTCCAGGAAGACATGGGCCCCTTCGGGGCGGCCGACCCTGGCCAAGATGTCGTCCATCAGCGCCCTCGGGCTGTCGAAGCCCGATGTCAGGCTCTCCAGGTCGGCCCAGTAGACCTTGGACTCCGGGACCCCAGAGGCGAGGACCTCCTCCATGAACTGCATCATGATGGTGGTCTTCCCGCAGCGGCGGATCCCCACCAGGACCTTGATCGCAGGGAACCCCCTGAGCTCCCGGAGGCGCGACAGGTAGCGCTCCCTGGGGACGGTGTGCGCTTCGTCGGTGTTCATATCTAGATCATAATCGAGACGATATTTAAAAGATAGGAATAATGTCGATTATAATCGACACATTATGTAATATCGATGGGTTCCATCGACTATAATCGACACCCTTCGCATCCAACATCAGCACGGATCCACCGCGATGGGGGATCGAGGATGGCGTCACAGCACCGACATGAACCCGTCGAACCGGATGTCCGATGACAGAGTCACGCTGCCGTCCGCACCTATGCGGACATCGACGGATACCTGATCGAACCCGCTCTCGCCTCTGGCGAATGTCTGCACCAGGGAGGGGGAGGGTCTGCCGTGCACCCTCCGGTCCACGACGATGCTGTAGCCGTCGCCGTCCCACTCCCAGTCGGTCGCGATGAACGTCCCCACGTACGGACGCTCCCCGCCTCCGTCCGTCATCACCGCCGGCCCCTCCCCGGACAGGTGGCGGGGGAGCAGCTCGGTGCAGTAGAGGGGGATGCCCGTGAACCCCCTCCCGTCGGCCCCATCCATGGAGGCCTCGAAGGCCTCGGTCGGCCCGTATCTCCTGATGTACGCGGAAAGGCTGGCGCTCCTGCGCCCATCGCCCGATTTGACCTCCAGCGGAACGGGGCCGTCTCCGCCGTCGAGGAGGAAGTCCACCTCGTTCGTCCCCCCGTCCCTCCAGTAGAACGCCCCCTCCAGACCACCCGACATCATCTGGCACAGCACGAGGTTCTCGGTCATGGCGCCGGTGTAGAGTCCGTCGCCGTCCGTGCGTCCGAAGTCGGCCCTCCTGCCGGACATGACCCTGAGGAGGCCCACGTCGCACAGGTACACCTTGAAACTGGACTCGTCGCAGGCGCTCTTCAGCGGGATGCCGGGGGATTCCACCAGCGGGACCTTGTACGCCAGGCCGGCGTTGACGATCCACTGCAGGGCATCCGAGAGGTTCGATGCCCTCCCCCCTTCCCTGACGTGGCCGAACATGAACTTCCTGTTGTCCCTGGCGATCTGCATCGGTATGGAGTTCCATACGTCCGTGAGCGCGGAGATGTCCTCGGAGGCGTGCTTGGAGAAGTCGGCCATGTAGTCCCTCAGTATCCCTTTGAGGATCCGGGTGACGGCGGCGCCGTTGCGGTGCCCCGCCCACGAGACCACCGCCTCGGGTAGGCCCCCGACGACGCAGTACTCGCGCAGGAGCGTCTCCAGCCTGTCCCTGGCGGGGCCCTCCGGGACGTCCCCCGCACGCATGGACAGCAGCGTCCCGCTCAGCTCCCTCTCGCCACAGGCGTCCACGAACTCGGAGAAGGACATCGGGAACATCCTCAGATGGTCCACCTTCCCCACGGGGTACGATTCCCCGGAGGCGGTCAGCACGCCCAGCAGGGACCCTGCGCAGGCCACGTGGAACTCCGGTGCCTCCTCGCAGAAGTACTTCAGCGAGGTCAGGGCACGGGGGCATGCCTGGATCTCATCCAGTATCAGCAGGGTCCTCCCGGGGACCATCCTCTTGGAGAGGGCCTTCCCCATCTCCCTGATGATGCGATGGGGGTCCAGCTCGCCGTCGAACAGATCGCGGAACGACTCACCGCGCTCCAGATTCAGGTACGCGACGGAATCGAATTCCCTCCTTCCGAACTCCCTCAGTATGTAGGTCTTGCCGCACTGGCGGACGCCCTCCAGTATCAGGGGCTTCCTGTCCGGGTCGCCCTTCCATCTCAGGAGGTCGTCGTAGATCCTGCGCCTCATGCCCTTGTGGATGACGAGCGAG
>CAYZSQ010000150.1:0-2995 GCA_964479785.1 uncultured Methanomassiliicoccales archaeon | reverse complement strand
TTCACGTCCAGCCTGTACCTGCCGTCGGTCATCAGCCCCAGGTACCTGTCGGCGGTGGACGCCACCCCGGGCTGGACGCTGGAGTAGATGTCCTCGCAGGCGTCGTCGGCGATGGTGCCGGCCAGGAGCGCCACCGCCCCGTCGGACAGCGCCCTCCTCAGCTCCACTGCCAGTCCGGCCCGCTGGTCCATCAGCCTCTCCAGCTCCCTCTCCCCGAGGATGCCCTTCATCCTCTGCCTGACGGATCCTATATCGATGTTGATCCCGTCCCTTACGGATGTGTCCCTCTCCTGGTACTCCACGGGGCAGTCGGGGACCTCGGGATCCAGGCCCGCGTTGGATATCGCGGAGGATATCTGGCCGATGGCCGCCTCCAGACTCTCCGCCCTCCGGGTCCTCTCGACCGAGTCCTTGAACCCCTCCTCGCCTCCGAAGCCGGAAAGGAAGCGGGTGAGCTCCAGCTCCGCGTCGTTGAGGGCCAGCCTGGCCTTCATGGCCTCGTTCTCCAGGGAGTTCAGCTGGCCGGCTGTGTTCCTGATCCCCACCAGCATGGAGACGTCGGTCTCGGTGCCCCGGCTGATCAGGTTCAATCTCGACACGATCCCCGACACCTCCCTCTCGAAGGCCTCGGCGGATTCCCTGTAAGCGGCGGCCGTGTCGGGGACGGGTTCCGGCTCGGAGTATGTCACCGATATCCTCGGCCTCATGAGACCGGCGACGGCCACGACGGCGCCCGCCGCCGTCAGGGCGATGCTGTAGACGGACACCATGCATCCTATGAGCCCGATGACCGCCAGCACCGCGCCGGCGTAGACCAGGGGGTTGGTCCTCCTGACCTCCCTCCTCACCGGTTCCGCTCTGCCCGGCTGGCGGACGATGGCCTCCCTGTCCCGCCTGTAGGATTCCAGCCTGCCGGGCAGCAGATCTATCGCCGGGGCCTCACGGGCCACCGCCCTGGCGTCCGCTCCCATCAGGCCGTCGGAGAGCTCCCTCTGCCGCCTGGCCACCGAATCCGATGCGGCCCGGGCGGAGGCGACCTCCGTCCTCAGGCCCTGGTACCTCTCCAGGTCCTCCCCGGACACCCTCCTGAAGTCCCCCAGCTCCGCCAGGGCGACGCGCCTCCCCTCCAGCTCCGAGTAGTTCCCCCTCTGGGACCTATACAGCTGGAAGATCCTCCTGGCCTCGTCGTCGGCCCTGTGCTCCCGCTCCGCGGCCTCGGCCCGGGACTCCAGGTCCGCGAGCTGACGGGACAGCTCGCCGTAGGCGTTCACCTGGGAGCGGGCCTCCGCGATCTTGAGATCGAGATCCTCCAGCCTCCCGTCCAGGTCGTTGACCGCGCTCTTGGAGTTGCTCTGCCTCCCCAGGAGGGAGTCCGCCTCGTCGGAGCACCTCTCGATGGCCTCCGGCATCCTCTCGCCGCCGGGGACGGTCAGGAACCTGCTCTTCAGCCTGTCCACCGACCCCTCGTCGTCCAGGTCGGAGGGGGTCATGGCGAACACCTTCCTGTACAGGTCCGGGTCGTCGGTGCCGTTGGGCATGGCCGGGACGTCGCCGGTGCGCTTCTTGTGGGACAGGGACACCTCCCGGGTCTCCCCGTCCTCCTCGTACACGATGGTCCCGGAGTCGCCCTTGGCCCTCTCCGGGTACTGGTTGCGTCTGTTGCTGGGCACCAGGGTGGAGCGGATGAACTCCATGGTGGTGGTCTTCCCGCTCTCGTTGGGCCCGTGGAACACGTTCAGCCCTGGCGACAGGTGGAAGGTCCTGTCATGGATGCCGCCGAATGACCTGATGGAGACGGTCCTCAACCTCATGACGACCCCTCCAGTCTCGCGACGAGCATCCTCATGGCCCTGTCCGCCAGGTCCCTGAGCTCCTCGTCGTCCATGCTCTCGAAGAACTCCGCGTGCTCCCTGGCGATCTTGTTCGACTTTATCCTCCGCAGGATCTCCTCCCTGCCCGCGGACTTCAGGGACTCCCCGGCCTGGATGACCTTGGCGGTCATGTCGGCGCCCCCGGCCCTGGATTCCAGGTCGATCTCCGGCGTGGTCTCGGCCACGATGCCGGCCACGGTGCACCCCAGCCTCTTCGATATCATGTCGGACAGGTCGCCGGGCTGCAGCCTGGCCATGGAGTCCAGGGGCCCGGAGCCGGTGAGGGTTATCCTGACGATGTCCCCCTTGTGTATCCTGCCGGAGAGCTCCTCCATCACCGCTCCGACGTCCTTCCCGGTGACGTCCACCGTCACCTTGCTCCAGAGGATCCCCTGGGTGGGGCGGAACTCGAACCCGGTCACCGCCCCTTCGGCCACCGTCACCAGGTAGGCGCCCTTCTCCCCCGTCTCCTTGATCTTCCTGCCCTGGATGTTCCCCGGGTAGACCACGTGGGGCCTCTCCGAAAGGACTGCCCGCTTGTGCACATGGCCCAGCGCCCAGTAGTCCACGCCCCTGCCCATGAGGTCGGAGAGGCGGCAGGGGGAGTAGGCGTACTCCCCTCCCGCGGAGTCCACGTCGCAGTGGACGCAGGCCACGGTGAACATCCCCTCCGTGCCCCTGATCAGGGACGGGAGGTTCCTCTCCTCGTGCCAGTCCGCGAAGCTGACCCCCACCACCTCCACCCCGTCCAGGCCCTCCGGGCGGATGTGCTCGGGCTCGGTGCCGAACTCGTGGACGTTGTCCGGATAGGGGATGCTGGACTCCCAGTCGGTGCGGGGGTCGTGGTTCCCCCTGACGATGTAGCAGGGGATCCCAAGCCTCCCCAGCTCCGAGGCGAACCTGTGCCTGGTGGACGGGGTTATGGTGTCCTCGTCGAAGGCGTCCCCGGCGATGACCATGAAGTCCGCCCCCTCGTCGATGGCCATGTCCACGATCCTCGAGAACGAAGCGAAGACCGATTCGGTCATCCTCTCCGCCTCCGCGGGATCCCTGGCGGCCACCCCCTTGAACCTGCTGCCCAGATGGAGATCCGCGCAGTGTACGAACCTGCAGTGTGCTCCCAT
>CAYZSQ010000149.1:0-3004 GCA_964479785.1 uncultured Methanomassiliicoccales archaeon | reverse complement strand
TCGAGCGTAAACATCACGCCTCGTTTATAGCCATGCAGATGCAGATGCCCCTCATGTACAGGATCACTCAGGCCGACAGGGTGCTCATGCATCTCCACTCCTACAGGCATCTGAGCCCCCACTCCTCCCGCGTGGTGCCCCTGGACGTGACCCAGGACGGGATCGGCGAGGCCGTGGGGATCTCGAGGTCCCACGCGTCGCTGATCATGGGCAGGATGGAGAGGGCGGGCCTCGTCACATCCGCCAACGTGGCCGTGGATGCGGTGTCCTGCGGTTCCACCATCAGGAAGACCTACTACCTCACACCCAAGGGCCTCGACGAATGTGCCAAACTGATCGAGAGGCTCAGCGGGGACGGGGATGTGGACCCCAGGGGCCTGATCCCCAGGAACCTGAACCACTGCAGGTCCGACGCCTTCGACGCGCTGGACCCCGAGGACAGGGACTTCCTGGGATGCCTGCTGATGCTGAGGATGCCGGTGCACGTGTCCACGCTGCCCAACGGCAGGAACCATCCCCTGGTCCCCATCGACACCTACGGCCATGTGGCGCTGAAGGACTCCACCCGCAGGTGGTACATCGACAGGGCCGCCCCGGAGGAGCTGAGGAGATGGCACAGCATGGCGGCGGACTGGTGCGCCGACCACGGCGGGCCCATGACCGAGAGGCTGGTCCACCTCGCCAGGAGCGGGAGGGGGCGCGAGGCCGTCAGACTGGCGGTGCGGAACGCCTTCTCGATCATGGAGTCCTCGGACAGGGAGCTGACCGACGAGCTGGACACCCTGGACAGGGCCTCGGAAGGAGGCCAGCTCGCCCGGGTGGTGGCCTACTGCCGCCTCAGGCACGGCGACACCGACGGTGCCAGGCGCGCCATGTCCCGTCTGGTGGAGTGCGACCCCTGCCTGAAGGGGGCGCTGGAGACGGAGATCCTGCTGGCCGAGGGGAAGAAGATGATGGCGCTGGACACCGCCCTGGACTGCTACCGCGGCGACACGGAGACGGCGCTGGCCCTGGGGAAGAGCATGGCGGCCAACGGGCGCCACGACGAGGCGGTGGTCTACCTGAGGCTGTGCAGGAGGCGCATGACCGAGACCGGCTGCCTGTTCAGACTGGACGAGGCCCTGGAACTGGAGGGGGAGTCCCACATGGTCCTCGGCAACATGAACGTGGCCGCCCGCCTCATGGAGGTGGCGTCCCATGCGGCCAAGGACCCGGACAACTGCAGGAGGCTGATGAACCGCGCCGAGGTGCTGTCACAGCACAGTGTTGGTCTTCAGGGTGTCGATGTCGGAGATGTAGAGGTCCCTGATGTCCCTGATGTCCCACTTCAGCATGGCCAGCCTCTCGAAGCCGAACCCCCACGCCAGCACGGGGCTGCGGATGCCGAAGGGCGCGACCACCTCGGGCCTGAATATGCCGGCCCCGCCCAGCTCCATCCACTTCCCGTTGAAGAACACCTCCAGCTCAAGCGAGGGCTCGGTGTAGGGGAAGTAGGCGGGCCTGATGCGGATCTGGTCGAACCCCATCCTGGCGTAGAACTCGCGTATGATGGAGATCAGCATGTCGAAGTTGGCGTTCTCGTCGATGATGATCCCCTCGATCTGGGTGAACTCCGGCAGATGGGTGGAGTCTATGGACTCCTTCCTGAAGATCCTGGAGATGGAGAAGGCCTTCTGGGGGGCGTCGGGGTGGGCGGCGATGTACTTGATGCTGCTCACGGTGCTGTGGGTCCTCAGCAGGGCGGCCTCAGCCTTCTCCCTGGACCAGGTGCCTCCCCATCCGGTGGACCCGGTGTCGCCCCCGCACTCGTGGATGCGCCTGACGGCCTCCACCAGCTCCTCGTCGTCCACGTGGATGCTGGCGGGCACCTCCAGGTAGAACGTGTCCTGAAGGTCCCTGGCGGGATGGTCCTGGGGGGTGAAGAGGGCGTCCAGGTTCCAGAACGCGGGCTGGACGTACTCGGAGGACATCTCGGTGAACCCCATGTCGGTGAACAGCCTCCTGACCTGGGACCCGAGCCTGGAGAGCATGTGCTTCTTGGCGGGGTGGACGGATGGTGCGAAGGTCTGGATGTCGTACCTCCTGAACTCGGCGTCCCTCCACTCGCCGCTCTGGATCAGGCGGTCGGTGATGTCGGTGACCTGGGGCCTCAGCTCGATGCCCGAGCCCGCGGCCTCCCTCCCCTCGGGGGTGAGCGCCACGGTCCTGCTGGTGACCACCTTCTCGGCGATCATGCCCTGGCGGCCCTTCAGGTCCTTGATGACCCTCGGATCGGCCTCGGCCTCCGGGACCGGTCCCCTGGCCATCCTGTCGAGGAGCTCCTCGTCGGGCATCCTGGACCCCAGGATGGACCTGCCGGCGTCGGTGAGCACCAGGAGCTTCCCGTCGCCCTCCCTGACGATGTCGGCCAGGCCCTTCCTCTTGAGCCATCCCACGGCGACCTTGTCCATGCCGTCGGGCATCGCCCCGGCCAGGGCGTCCATGTCCATCCTCCCGCCCGCGGCGTCGATGGCCTCCACGGCCCTCCTCTCGGGCAGGCCTCCGGCCACGTCCGTCCCGTCGGCGAGGACGTAGAACCTCTCGGTGGACTCGGAGAGCAGGGTGAGCCCCTTGGACTCCAGCCAGGACGCGGCTCCCATGACCTCGACCTCCAGCGAGAACGCCCCCTCGGCCACCAGGTCCGCGGGGGACGCGGTCCCCCCTCTGTCCGCCAGGGCCAGCAGGAGCCTCTTCTCGTTGTAGCTGAGTCCGTCAAGGATGTCCTTCGCGATCATGGGTATCACCACTCGAAGCCGTCGTACGTCATGTCGGCGATGACGTCGCGGGCCTTCTCCCTCCTGTCCTGGTGCTGCTCCAGGAACACGTTTATCCTCTCGGTGAGGCACATCTTGCACTCACCGCAGAGTATCTCCCCGTTGCGGCACCTATCGGCGAGCTCGTTGAGCTTGGCGTCGTCGTGCTCGAACAGGAAGTAGTTGTACTTGAACACGGAGCAGACCTCGGG
>CAYZSQ010000148.1:0-3024 GCA_964479785.1 uncultured Methanomassiliicoccales archaeon | reverse complement strand
TTCGTGGTGACCGCGTCCTCGGAGACCTGCCCCCATGAGGCGGTCAGGTGCGTGGACAGGCCGATCTTCGGGGTGCAGTTCCACCCGGAGGTCGAGAACACCGAGCACGGCCCGGAGATATTCCAGAACTTCCTGGACATAGTCGCGGAACAGCGCCGCTGAGCCCAACGGCGCCGTCCCGTGGTCGGAGAAGCGAAGGTTTCAGTTCTGCTGGCTGAGGACCTCCAGCTGGCTGATGATGCTCCAGATGATGGTCCTTCCGTGCAGAGGGATGTTGGGGTCGTTGGCCAGGTCGTCGAGGATGACGATCGCGCCGGTGGCGCGGACGTCCATGGCCTCCTTCGTGTCGAGGAGCTTGGCCTTCGCGTCGACGGCGCCCTTCCTGATGTTCCTGGGTATGGATGTGTCCTCGGCGAGCATATCGAGGGTGTCTGTGACATGTTTGATGTTGTCGGCTGCCATGGAATCACTTCCCGTCAGAGGGTCTCGAACTCTTCCTGAAGGTCCTGCATGAGCTGCTCGAGGACCTCCTCGAAGCTGGTGGACCTGTACTCCCTCACTCCACCGAGGTCGCTCTGGATCCTTATGACGAAATCGTTGTTCTCTTTGACGATCTCAACGTTGCAAAGCACTTCTTCCATACAAATAACCCCCTAAAGGTCTATGTCCTGCCGTACCGATAACTCATATAAAAGCAATTCCCGTATCACGGGACCTCGGCATCCCGACTCCCAGACGCGGACCGGTATCCGTCCCGGAGGAGCCAGGCGGACCGTGATCGGAGCGGCCGGCGGGAATCCCGCATCCGACGCGCCCATGGGCGCCGCAGGTCCCAGGCCGCGGTCCGCCGATGGGGAATCCGTCAGAAATCTTTATAACAGGAACATGATTAAGGGGCATTCCCTGCGTTATTGTGTCAGTGGTAACGAGGGATTGGTCCGCCCCGGCGGATGGAGAACGATAGCATGGCGGAAGAAGAGTCGATGGCCTACGAACTGCAGGACGAGTTCGAATCCAAGGCCCGCGGTTTCGGCAAAGGCAAGTACGGCAGAATCATCAAGATGGCACGCACCCCCAGCAGGGAGGAGTACGTCAAGACGCTCTACATCACCGGCATCGGTATCATCGTCATCGGAGCGGTCGGTTTCGCCATCTGGTGGATCATGACCATCCTTCCCGACTACTTCTGAGGTGCCGTCGATGAGTCCCAGTGTTTCCGGCGAGAACAGTCTCAAGAAGGTGCACGCCGGGGGAAAGGTCGAATGGCCCTTCCAGGTCTCCGCTGACGCGTCCGAGGTGAAGATATCGTTCTCCATCACCACGGGCCCCGACGCCGAGAACGCACCCGAGTGGAACGTCACGCTCTACGACTCGGCCGGCGGGGAGCTGTGGAGCAACTACCGCAGCAGGTCCGAGGTCTCGGTGGACATGCCCGGCAGGAACGCCAAGGAGTTCGTGCTGGAGGTCATCTGCCCCAAGGGCGCCAGATACGATGACAGCGTCGAGACCGAGGTCATCGCCGACGACGGCACGGGCACGGACAGCCTCAGGTTCAAGGCCGTCGCCAAAGAGTCCATTATGATCCTCAAGACACAGATCGACCAGGAGAAGAGTGTCGCCGACACCCTCGCCGCCAAGGAGTTCACCATCAAGGCGTCCGGTCGCGGTGTGGAGGACATCTATGCGATCCTGAGCCCCGCGGGGCTCAGAGGGTACGTGTTCGTCGAAGGCATGAACACGGACCGTCTCCGCGAGAAGACCCGCGACATCAAGAAAGCGAGGTCGTTCATCGACGGGGAGACAGACATCGAGGAGATCGGACCCTACCTCACCCCGATGTCCGCCGTTGTGGGGATAGTCGAGGGAGACATCGTCGAACTCGTCAACGGCCCCTTCAAGGGCGAGAAAGCTAGGGTCCAGCAGATCGACCAGGCCAAGGAGGAGATCACAGTGGAGCTCATCGAGGCCATGGTCCCCATACCCGTCACTGTCAAGGGAGACAGCGTGAGGGTCATCGAAAAGGAGAGATGAGCAATGGTAGATACTGTTGAGGCATTGGTTGATGGAGGCAGGGCCTCCGCAGGTCCGCCCCTGGGCCCCGCTCTGGGACCCACAGGCGTCAACATCGGTCAGGTTATCGCCAAGATCAACGAGAAGACGAAGGCGTTCGAGGGGATGAAGGTCCCGGTCAAGGTCCTCATCAACGACGACAAGACGTTCGACATCAAGGTCGGGACCCCTCCGATGTCCGCCCTCATCAAAGGGGAGATCGGCGTCGAGTCCGGGGCCCACAACGCCAGGACCGAGAAGGTCGGCAACCTGTCCCTGGACCAGGCCAAGAAGATCGCCGAGATGAAGCAGGACGATCTCCTCGGAGCCGACATGAAGGCCAAGGTCCTCGAGGTCGCGGGCAACTGCGTCTCCGTCGGAGTCACCATCGACGGAAAGGACCCCCGTGTCTTCACCAAGGACGTCAAGGCCGGCCTCTACGACGGCCAGTTCTGATTCAAACCTCAAACGGGGGAGGGGGTCGCCCCTCCTCCCAATCCTCACCCGTTCTCTATCCTGATGCGCCTGGCGAGCGCCTTGTACGCTTCCGGACCCCAGACATCCATCCTGTCCGCGTCGATGAAGTTCTCCAGATCCCTCATGGCGGCGTCCCGGTCCAGGTTCTCGAACCCGGTGTCGAGCATACCGATCCCTCCCGTCCCTGTGAAGCTGACGGAGGATGACCTCCTGCAAAGCTTCTTTCACAGTGTTCGTCGCTGTTTCAGGTCATGGATGCCTGGGGACGGCAAAGTGAGCTCAGAGTCTCGTTCATGCATGCTCCTCGAGGTAGTTCCTCAATGTCCTGATGGTGGTGCAGCGATAGAGGTCCGCATATCTGCCGATGGTGTCCAAGTCGAAGGCCAGGATCTCGTCCTCATCGAATCTGAGATCTTCGTACATCAGTGCCTCCAGGTCCTTCTTGGTCCTGGTCGGGGGCATCTTGTACAGCTTGTCGCACACCGCCTTCTCGGCGGT
>CAYZSQ010000147.1:0-3051 GCA_964479785.1 uncultured Methanomassiliicoccales archaeon | reverse complement strand
TCGTGCCAGACCTCGTCCGAGCCGGAGCCGGTCCTGACCCCGGCGAACCTGGCGCCGGCGTCCCTGGCGGAGTACCAGTCGGTGATGTTGTCCCCAACGTACAGTATCTCGCTCGGCTCCACCCCCAGCTCGGCGGCGAATTCCCTCATGGCCGCCGGCGACGGCTTGGCGTTGTCGTAGTCCGAGTGGTCCCTGCCGACCACGGCGTCGAACCTGTCGAAGAGCGGGCCGAGGGCCCTGGAGGCGTATTCAAGGCTGCCTCTGGTGAGGATCCCCACCCTGAGCCCCCTGGACCTGATGACGTCCAGGCACTCGGCGGATCCCGGGAAGGGCTCGGCCTCGTCCACGAACTCCACCTCGCAGTCGGTGAAGGCGCGGTCTATCCTGTCGCTGACCTCCTGATACTCGTCCCCCCGTCCGTGGGCCTCCATCCAGAGCCTGATGGGGCGGCGGGGGCGCTTGGGCGAGTCCCCGAAGTCTATCTCGTCGAACGGGATGCCGAACTCGAGGCAGACCCTGCGGTCGGCCTCATTGAGCTTCGCGTAGTCCACGCGCGTCCTCATGAATGTGCCGTCCAGGTCGAAGCCCACGGCCCTGATCCCGTCCATGGGGCCAGTCATGCGCCCTGGGTATTTGATGATGCGGATTCCGGGTCGGTCAGGCGTTTCCGGCGGGAGGCCACATGCCCCTGAGCCTTCCGCCCTCCCTCTCGGGGTCCATGGTGCTGACCTCCAGTCCCGGGACGATCATCCTGACCACCGGGACCTGCAGCTCCGGCCTGGTGAGGTCCACGGTCACGACGCTCTGGAACCCTGCGTCCATGAGGCTGCCCAGCACCACCTCGATGTCGTCCAGGACGTATGGGGTGGACCTGTCGGGGATCTCCGACAGCCTGACCTTCCTCTGGCTCTCCCCGAACCACATGCGGTTGACCTCCTTGATCCTCTCGTAGCCCATGTCCTGGGTGACCTTCTGCAGCTGGGCGTTGATCTTGGCCCCGTGCCTGTGGGTCGCCCTGCTCTGGGCCACCTCGGTGATGGCCCTGATGGCCGCGATCTCCGGGTTGAGGTGGGTCCCCACACCGATGGTCAGCAGCTCCGGGTCCCTGGTGACCGTGTCGTCCGCGGCGGCGCCGATGGTCGGGATCCCTATGTCGCTGGTGAGGTCCTTCAGATGGACGTCGATGCCCTGGTCGGCGAACATGCCGATGAGCCTGCCGGGGACGGAGTCCTCGTCCACCAGCACATCCCCGTGGGTGGCGTCCATGGCCTCGCAGATGGACCAGGCGTCCCTCTCGATGTCCTCGAACAGCCCGTGGAGGATGGCCTCCTCCATGGTGTTGCCGGCGGCGATGCCGTTGGTGTGGAACCTGAAGAGCTGGTAGTCGCCGTCCGGGTAGTAGGGGTAGTACACGGCGCAGGCGGGGACCCAGACGGGGCATCCGCGGAACATCTCCCAGCCCTCGGTCCAGGCGATGGTCTCGGACATGTACCTGTCCAGGACCGGTATGGGGAGGATCAGGTCCTTGGGGTCGATGGTCATCATGACCTCGCAGGCCTGTTCGTAGGTCCCGTAAACGATCTCGTCCTCGTCACGCATCTCCGCGCTGTACCTCTCCAGGGACTCCATCACGGCGGACGCCAGGGCCTGCTCCTTGGTGACGCCCTTCCCGTTGTAGAACTTCGGCTTGCCCAGGGCGGTCTCCCCCCTCTCGACCGAGATCACGGGGATGCCTATCCGGTCCCAGGACGTGATGTCCTCCGGCTGCTCCAGCCCCGCCTCCCCCAGCAGCGGCATGACCCTGCCGAGGGTCTCCTCTGGGGGCACGATTCTGATTCCGGTCTCAGGCGAGCACTTCGGGCAACGGTTGAGCTCCAGCGGCATTGTACAGTCTCCTATGGGTGTCAGGTGATGGTAGTAGCCCCCTTTCTGTTTCAGGTGGCATTCAACTAAGCGTCCTACCCACGGGTCCCGGGCAGGTCAACCCCGTTGTGCGGACTTGCTCCGATGGGGAGTCGCCGTTTCACCAAGTCTCCGGGAACGTCACCGCCTGGCGGATCATCCTTCTACCGGATCTGTGTCGTTTCTGTGCCCTTGCCACGGCTCTCGCCGTACCGGATTGCCCCGGTCCATCTCGCCCTGGGAGAGGGGAACTTCCTCAGCCGCCTTCCGGCTACCGTCGGCCACCCTCCATCTCCTGACGTGATGCGTAGTCCGTTATCCGACATAATCCCGTCGGTATCCGAATCGGAGATGGATTGAAATACGGACCATCCCTACCATTGAGACATGGACGAGGATGCGCTCAAGAAGATGGGTGCCGTGTGCTCTGCGGCCGTCGTGGTGCTCGCGTTCCTGTCCCTTCCCGTGATGTACGTGTGCATCGGGGCCCCGGTCCCCCTGGTAGCGGGGACGTTCCTGCTGCTCCTGGCGATAGGGATCCTGCTGGCGTACTACACCCACGAGAGGTTCAAGGAGATCGACGGAGGATTGGAAGATGATCTTGACGACTACTGAGAACATACCCGGCAAGGACTACGAGATACTGGGACTGGTGAAGGGCAGCATGATCCAGACCAAGAACGTCGGACGCGACATCGGCCAGGGCTTCAAGTCCCTGGTCGGAGGGGAGCTCGCCACCTACACCGAGATGATGAACGAGTCCAGGGCCATCGCCACCAAGAGGATGACCGAGGACGCGGAGAAACTGGGCGCGGACGCCATCGTCATGATCAGGTACGGCACGTCCAGTATCGCGGCGGGCGCCGCCGAGGTCATCGCCTACGGCACCGCCGTGAAGTTCGTCTGAACACATTACGCCCCCACGGGGGCGGTTTTACACCCCCTGCCGGCATCCGGCGGACGGGACAGTATATCCGTTCGCATCCAGATCCATGTCGGGATATCATGGGCGAGATGTCGGTGAGGATAGCGGAGGGAGGCCCCTACATCGTCAGTGGCGGCGTCCCGATCTACGAGAAGAGGATAGTGGAGAGGGACGGGGTCTTCGTCTGGGAGGACGGCAGGGAGCTCCCGCAGGCGGAGGTCTAC
>CAYZSQ010000146.1:0-3118 GCA_964479785.1 uncultured Methanomassiliicoccales archaeon | reverse complement strand
CAGTTGACCCATGAATTTATCCTTTTTAGGAAAAAATTAGCGGATAGTATTAAATTGGAAACATCGGGATGGTGTTTCCGGTGAAAGCCATGGATAAAAAGATCCTTGCAGTCGCCGTCGTCGCCGTAGTGGTGGTGGCCGCCGTGGGCGTCTACTACCTTTACAACAGCGACACCGACGAGGACGACTTCAACATCATCGCAAGAGTCAACACGGAGGGCTCCGGCATCTTCCTGAATGCTGGCGAGAATCCGGACGACTATCTCAAGATCGTTAGGGATGCCGAGCCTGTGGACGAGGAGTGCTACATCGCGGTCGAAGACTACTGGATAGTGTTCTATCCTGAGAACTGGGGAGGCAAGGTCTTCGCCGATCCCGGAACCGGGTCCATCCAGCATGTTCAGCTTCAGCAGATCGTGACCGAGTACCTCGGTCTCGAGTTCAAGCTGTACACCACGGGCACGACCCTCAGCTCCGACACCGTCTACTACGTTCCCAACGTCGGGACATACGCCGACTACGAACTCCAGCGCGATGCCAACAACTTCGTCGGCGGGTTCATCTGGGAGGCCCAGTACTCCATCGCCCTGGAGAACGGATGCGAATCTCTCATCCTGACCAACGTTCTGTTCCCGAACCACACCTGCTGCGTCGTCGGGGCCAGCAACGACTACATCACCACCCACTCCGACGAGACCGTCAGGTTCCTGGCGGCGTACATCGAGGCTGTGGAGAGGATGATTGCCGCCATCGCCGACCAGGATTCCGAGGACTTCGAGACCCTCATGGCTGTGGCCATCGACAAGGTCTCCATGCCCGACACCATGACCGATGATCAGAAGCGCGAGGCCATCATCAGCGCCCTGAGCAACGTCACGTACACCTACTGCGACGATGCCGGCGCCAGCGACCCGCTGTACCAGCTGAAGGAGGACATCGCGGATCTGGTGGAGGACTTCCTCGCCAGCGGAGTTCTCACCACATCCTACACAGACGTGGGCTACGACAGCGCCGCCGACCTGGCCGCGGACTTCGTAAAGAGCGATTACATAATCGACGCAATCGCCGGCAACTACAGCGATGATTATGAGACAGCCTCGATCACCGTCGCGGTCATCACCGGGGACATCCACCAGCTGGCCATCCACTACGGCATGGAGCTGGGGATCTTCGAGGACTACGGCCTGGACATCACCATCGTCTACCAGACCAACGGTCCCGGGGTTTTCTCCGCCCTGTCCAACGGAACCGCCCAGTTCGGCTTCATCGGAGCCCCTCCGATGACCACCAACTCTATCAACACCGACGCCATCGGGGCTTGACATAAACCAAGGAGATGAGTCGCCTGTTCAAGTATGACAGCAACAACAAGTATCATAGGTGGGTCCGGTCGCTCATCATAGTGATCGCATCCCTGTGCCTGTTCGTGGCGATATGGTGGGTTGTGGCGGAGGCCCTCAACTACCGCACCATACCGACCCCGATGGCCACCTTCGAGGCGCTTGTGAGTCTCATACAGAACGGCGACACATCCACAGGCCTTACGGTATGGAACTACCTCGGATCCAGTCTGACCACCTATCTGAAGGGGTTCGCGCTGGCGGCGATCGTCGCCATCCCGGTCGGGCTGCTCCTGGGGTACATCAAACCCATCAGGGAGCTGCTGTCGCCGATGATAGAGGTTCTCAGGCCCATCGCGCCCATCGCGTGGGCCCCCATCTTCATCTACACACCCGCTCTCGGTTACGACTGGGGACCGGCCCTCGTGGTATTCATGGGGATCGTGTTCCCGGTCCTGACCAACACCATATTCGGCGTGCAGAGGATCGATCCCGCCTGGATCGATGCGTCCAAGACCCTGGGCGCCGACAGCTTCCAGATCTTCACGAAGGTGGTGTTCCCCGCCACCGTGCCCTACATACTGAACGGGATCAAGGTGGGTCTGGGCGTCGGATGGATGTGCATCGTGGCGGCCGAGCTGTACGCTCCGCCGCTGGGCGGGATAGGGTTCCTGCTCACCAACTCGGCCAGCAACGGCCAGTGGGCCATGGTGTACGCCGGACTGATAATCGTGGCACTGCTCGGTCTCCTGACAACCGGACTCGCCGAGCGGCTGTCCAAGCGCATTTCCAAGAGGATGGGGATGGAATGACGGAGGAGAGAGACATCCAGATCCCCGAGTGGGACAGCGCTCCGAACATGGGTGCCCGCGACACGGGGTACGTGCCCGTCTTCAACCCGGAGCTCGACGACATCAACGTCTCGGTGTCGGGGGAGGACCTCCCACCGGGGGTGACCAGGTCGTCCGAGTTCTGCGCCGACCCGCAGATCAGGATAAAGGACCTGTGCAAGGAGTATCGCACCGACGACTCCGAGACAGTCGCCATCGCCGGCTTCAATCTCGATGTGAAGCGCGGGGAGACCATCTCGTTCATCGGACCCTCGGGATGCGGGAAGACGACCATCCTTCGGATGATAGCCGGGCTGATGGAGCCCACCTCCGGAGAGGTCTACATCGACGGTGAGCCCTGTACCAAACCGGGACCGGACAGAGGGATGGTCTTCCAGGACTTCGCACTGTTCCCGTGGAGGACCGTCAGGAAGAACGTGGAGTTCGGGATGGAGGTCAACGGCATCTCCAAGGAGGAGCGTGCCGAGAGGGCGGACCGCTACCTGGACGCGGTGGGCCTGGGCGACTTCAAGGACGCCAGGATCCATGAGCTGTCCGGGGGCATGAAGCAGCGCGTGGGCATCGCCAGGGCGCTGGTCAACAAGCCCAGCGTCCTCCTGATGGACGAGCCCTTCGGGGCCCTGGACGCGCAGACCAGGAACATCATGCAGGTGGAGCTCCTGAAGATGTTGGCGAAGACCGATCAGACCGTGATGTTCGTCACCCATTCGGTGGACGAGGCGGTGTTCCTGTCGGACAGGATCGTCCTGCTCACCAAGCGCCCTGCTCGCATCAAGGAGATCATCGAGATCGGATGGCCCCATCCCAGGGACCGCGCCTCCCCGGAGTTCACGAAGCTCAGGAAGATGATCCTGGGCGAGCTCGAGAAGGAGAACGTCCTGGACTGACGACAATCCATTTATCCGCCCATGGGGGTTGTTCTCCCCA
>CAYZSQ010000145.1:0-3132 GCA_964479785.1 uncultured Methanomassiliicoccales archaeon | reverse complement strand
TCACCGACGACGACACGGTGCCGAACATGCCGGTGGGCTCGTAGAGGTAGTACTGCAGGACCTGGATGGTCTCCTGGGCCTCCACGCTGGCGTTGAAGCTCTCCGCGTCCGGTATCGCCATGACGTTGGTCAGTCCGAGCGCCTGCATCTCCGCCACGATGGCCTCGGTGTCGCCGTAGGAGCTGCCCATCACCACGATCTTGTACGACTGGTCGCCGTAGGCGTCGACCAGGACCTGGTAGGGGTCCCAGCCGTCGTAGTATTCGCCGTCCTCGTCGTAGATGAGGCCGAAGGAGGGGAGCTCCGAGGCGCTCTCCACCTCGCTCCCGATGAGCCCGCCCAGTCCGGCGAACAGCACGACCATTATCAGCACCGAGATCACGGATCCCGGGGTGAGGAGCTCCCTGAGCTCCTTCCTGACGATGCTGGTCATGTGGTTCATCCCTTCACCGCCCTCACGAACACCTCTTCGAGGGTGTCCACCCCGTACTCGGCCTTCAGCTCCGAGGGCGTCCCGAGCAGTATCAGGTTGCCCTGGTCGATCATGCCCACGCGGTCGCAGAGCATGTCCACCTCGAACATGTTGTGGGACGACATCACCACGGTGACGCCGCCCTTGGCTATCTCCCTGATGATCTCCCTGATCTCGTACGAGTTGATCACGTCCAGCCCGGACGTGACCTCGTCCATGATGGCCAGCTTGGGCGAGGGCATGATCGCCCTGGCTATGAGCAGTCTGCGCATCATCCCCTTGCTGTACGTGTCCACCTTGGAGTCGATGCGGTCGCCGAGGTCCGCCAGGGCGATTCCCCGCTCGACCATCTCGCGCCTCTCGTCCCCCGAGGCGAAGAAGCCGGCCATGAACTCCAGGTACTTCCTGCCGGTGAGGTCCTTGTAGGCGCCGGCGTCCTCGGGCAGGTAGCTTATGATCCCCCTGACCTTGTCGGGTTCGGCGGCCACGTCGTGGCCGTAGACCTGGATGGATCCGGACGTTATGCTGAGCAGCGTGGATATCATCCTGAGGGTGGTGGTCTTCCCGGCGCCGTTGTGTCCGATCAGACCGAAGATCTCGCCCTCTCTCACGGTCAGGGATATTCCGTGGACGGCCTCCCTGTTCCCGTAGGACTTCCTGACTTCGTTCAGAACGAGTGCATCCATGGGACTGGTATCGCATGACTGTATAATAAGAAGGGGTGGGGTGCGCGAAGGGTGTTGTTACGCGGGGGCCCGCGGACGGGCCCCCAGTGAGGGGTTTCGGGTCACTGCCTGCCCATGGCGGCGTTGATGGTCTCCTGGAGGGTGGTGTACCTCTCCTTGAGGCTGTTCTCCTGTCTCTCCAGGGAGCTGATCCTCACGTCCATCATCTCGATCGACTCCTCGAGCTCGCCCTTGAGCGAGTCCCTGTCCTCCACCTTGATGAGGAGGGAGCCGGACGACTTGTACACCGCGCCGGTGCTGGCGTTCAGCTCCTCGAGGGTCCTGGCGAGCTCGCGCTTCTGGGCGTCGTACTGCATCTTCTGGGTGCTGACGGCCTGGAGCTGCTGCTGGACCTGCTGGAACTGCGCGATCTGGTTCTGAAGCTGGGGGCTGATTCCGTTCATGGTATCGTCTCCGAGAGCTGTCCGATGTCCTCGATTATCCCGATGCATTCCAAATGGGAGTTCAGCGCCGCCCTCATGGCCGACGTGTCGGCCGCGCGCACCTCTATGACCGCCCTGCCGTCCTCCAGCGATAGGCGGGTCTCGGTGCGGGGGAGCTCCCTCCCTGCCTCAGGCCCCATGGCCGGGATGACGGATTCCGCCGTCCTCCCGTCCACGGTTATCCTGGCGGAGAGCATGTCAGTCGGACTTCAGGACCTTCTTCACGGGGGGTCTCTCCTTGAAGAAGATCTTGGATCCGCACTTCTCGCACTGGAACATCAGGACGTTGACGTTCCTGACGGGCTCGTTGCATTTGGCGCATCTGTACAATCGGACCACCTGACTCAGTTCTCGCTGACCTGGGACAGCTCCCTCCTGGTCTTGGGGCTGTAGGCGCCGGCGGCGAACTTGGTGCCGCAGTGCCTGCAGTACCAGATGCCGGAGCTCTCCCTTTTCACGGAGTTGTGGTGGCAGACGGGGCACTCGTGCTTGGCCTTCTGCTGGGCCTCGATGTTCTTGACCCTGTTGCGGACGATGACACCGTACCTCGCGCCGAACCTTCCGGAGCTGCCTGCCTTCTCTGTTCTCTTTGCCATTGGAAATCACCCGATGATTCTTCTGATCTCCGCACCGATCTCCACGGCCCTGTCGAGGCAGAGGCTGAGTTCGTCGAGGGTTATGGAACCGCAGCCGCCCTTCTGCATCGCCCTGAAATTGCCGACGTCGTCTATAGTGATCGTCAAACGTGCAGACGAAATCTGCTCTTCGTCGTAGTCGGGGTCTACTATTAAAGTGTTTCCGACTTTGGCCTCCGTGACCGAGATGGGCGTGCAGGTGACGGGCAGGGGGGTGTTCTCACCCTTGCCGTACTGCTCCCCGGGGATGACGGCGGACCTCAGCGCGCACACGGCGGCCAGGTTGGCGGCGTCGAACAGGTTGCCGTCGTAGTTGAGGGCGTAGATGTCCACGAAGCACATCCAGACCTCCTCGCCGGGGACGATGCACAGCTTCTCGACGTCCACCATGCCGGACTCGCGGATGCCGCGGTCCACCACGCGGGCCAGCTCGATGGCGTTCTCGCCGGGGGGCCCGGACTCGAAGGTGGGGTGGGCCATGGGGATGAGCTCGGCGCCGGTGGTCAGGACCCCGAGGTTGGGGGTGTCGCCGAAGGGCGTCCCGGGGATGATCTTCACTCCCGCGATGACCTCGGTCTTGCCCAGCCTGATCCTGGCGGACCCGTCGGCGGACTCGATGCAGTCGGTCTCCACGTGGATGCTCCTGACGTCGGTGATCCCGCGGCCGTCCTGCCTGACCCCGTCGGAGAGCAGCTTCAGGATGTGGTCGCGCTTGATCTCGGACATGATCTCGTTGCTCATTCGGATCCCTCCTGCACGGGTCGGGGGTCGCGTCTCTCGACGGCCTCCCCCTGGACGTCGTGCATCTGGTGTCCGGCGTTGACGGCCAGCTCGATGGCGCGGTCGAACTCCTCGCG
>CAYZSQ010000144.1:0-3194 GCA_964479785.1 uncultured Methanomassiliicoccales archaeon | reverse complement strand
AGTTCGAGAGGACCGGTGCCCTGAAGAGCGCCGTGGTCTTCCTGAACCTCGCCGACGACCCCGCCGTCGAGAGGACCCTGACGCCCCGTCTGGGTCTGACCACCGCGGAGTACATGGCCTTCGAGCTGGGTATGCAGGTCCTCGTCATCATGACCGACGTCACCAACTACTGCGAGGCCCTCCGTCAGATCGGAGCCGCCCGTGAGGAGGTGCCCGGAAGGCGCGGATACCCCGGTTACATGTACACCGACCTGGCCCAGCTCTACGAGCGTGCCGGGAGGATCAAGGGCAAGAAGGGATCCATCACCCAGATCCCCATCCTGTCCATGCCCGGCGGTGACATCACCCACCCGATCCCCGACCTGTCCGGATACATCACCGAGGGGCAGATCGTTCTGTCCATGGAGCTCCACAGGGCCGGTATCTACCCGCCCGTGAACGTGTCCTCTTCCCTCAGCAGGCTGATGGGAGGAGGGACCGGAGCCGGCAAGACCCGTGAGGACCACAAGAACGTGTCCGACCAGCTCTACGCGTCCTACGCGGAGGGTAAGGACCTGCGCGGTCTCGTGGCCATCGTCGGAAAGGACTCCCTCTCCGCCAAGGACAGGAAGCTCCTGGACTTCGCCGACATCTTCGAGGACAGGATCGTCCGCCAGGGCATCGACGAGGACCGCTCCATCGAGGAGTCCCTCGACATCGCCTGGGAGATCTTCACCGAGCTCGACCTCGACCAGCTGACGAGGATCAGCCGCAAGTACATCGACAAGTACCTGCCCAAGAAGTGATCGCCATGGCCGCACACGATGTCACCCCCAACCGTTCGGTTCTCCTGGACCTGAAGAGGAGGATCAAGCTCACCCAGGGTGGGTACAAGATCCTCAAGATGAAGAGGGACGGCCTCATCATCGAGTTCTTCAACGTCATGGAGAAGGCCAGGAAGATGCGTGAGGGAGTCTCCTCCGACTACGAGTCGGCAATGGAGAAGATCACCATCGCCAGGGCGGTGGAGGGAGAGATCGCCGTGAAGAGCGCGGCGTACGCCCTCAAGGCGGACCCGCAGGTCAAGCTCAGCAGCAAATCCATCATGGGAATGATGGTCCCCAAGGTGGAGGCCGAGAGCATCCACACCAAGATGACCGAGAAGGGCTACGGTGTGATCTCCACCTCCGCCTACATCGAGGAGGCCGCCATGGCTTTCGAGAAGCTTCTCGAGACCCTGGTCCGCGCCGCCGAGATCGAGACCACCATGAAGAAGCTGTTGGATGAGATCGAGAAGACCAAGAGGCGTGTCAACGCCCTTGAGTTCAAGATCATCCCGGAGCTGCAGGAAGCGGAGAGGTTCGTCAAGTTCCGTCTCGAGGAGATGGACAGGGAGAACACCACCCGCCTCAAGCACCTGAAGAACAAAGGGGCCGTCGAAGAGTGAAGTCAATCGAGGAGCGTCTGGAGGACATCCGCGAGGATCCCAAGAAGCTGAAGCGCGCGTTCACAGCGATATGGGTCACAGCCTACCTGATGCTCGTAATCGGTTTTCTGATCATCGTCTGGGTTCTGGCCTGGGATCACCTGGGCCTCTGAAACCTCTTAAAAAACCACTTTTTTCGAACCCAATGCGTCGGCGGCATCCGGTCCGGACGACGTTCAGGCGCCGCGGAAGTTGTGCATCCTGATCTGCCCGGTGCCCAGGTCCACCACCGGCATGATGCTGGGGTCGGGGTTGAAGTTGTGCTGCCTCTGGTACTCCGTCTGGTCCTGCCAGGTGGAGGCGTTGATCATCCTGACGCCGTTGTATATCTCCTGGCCCACCCCGTGGACGTGCCCGGTGACGAAGATGTCCGGGACGTGCTCCATGGCCATGTAGTCCTTCTTCTCCGGGGCCAGGGCGTTCCTCTGGCCGTATATGGGGGCCAGGTGCCTCCTGACGCACATCTGCCTCATGGTCTCCAGGGGGTTCTCGTAGGTCAGGTTCTGGACCGCGGCGATCCAGTCGTCCAGGCTCTTGCCGTGGTATGTGAGCACGGTCCTGCCCTCGACGCTCAGGTACACCGGGTTGCCCACCATCAGGATGTTGGAGTCGAAGTTCTTGGCGAACCTCAGGTTCAGCGCAGGCTGGGGCTCCGCCAGGCGGGCGGCGTCGTGGTTGCCGGGATGGACCACCATCTTGATGTGGTCCGGCACATCCTTCAGATACTCCGCCAGGGTCTCGTACTGCCTGTCGATGTCGGGGATGTTCAGCTCCTTGTCCTGGTCGGGGAACACCCCTATCCCGTCCACCACGTCGCCGGGGAACACCAGGTAGTTGATGCCCTCCTCCGCGGCGTTGGCCCTCAGCCAGGAGATCATCCTGTGCCAGTCACTCTCCAGGAACGTGGAGCTGCCCACGTGGACGTCGGAGAGGAACGCTATCTTGGAGGGGGTGTCGCTGGGCTCCCAGACGTGCTGCCTGGGTATGTCCGGGCGGTATATCCTCTCCGGGACGATCATGGTCCTCTGCTGGTTCGGCCTCCCCAGGACGCCGATGACCTCGTCGTTGACGAAGCTCTCCCCGTTCAGCGGGGAGTCCTTGGAGATGAACACCTTCGCCGTCCCGGTGTCGTCCTCGATGGTGACCATGGTGTGGCCGTTCTTGGTGGTGGCGCATTCGTAGACGATGCCCGCCACCTTGACGTCGCGGTCCAGGGTCATGGCCCTGGATATGTCCATGGCCCTGCCGAAGTCGTGGCGCTTCTCCAGCAGCCTCTTGAGCGTCAGGAACCTGCTCCTGAAGTACGTGGCGAAGTCGTTGATCTTCCCCTCGCAGGTGGAGTCCCCTGTGACGTCCGTGCCCTTCATGACCGTCAGGTCCGAGGTGAACCTGTTGTGCGGCTTGACCTCCTTGGGGGACTCGAAGAGGACCTTGTCACCGGCGATGCAGTCCATTATGTCGTCCTTGCTGACGAACATCATGTTTGACGAGAGGTGGGAGAAGACCGTGTTGGTGAAGCCCATGGGATCGCTGTTGGACAGGATCATCTCCAGGGCGTCCGGTGAGAAGAATATCTTCCTCCTCGCAGCCGCGGACAGTACCTCCTCCCTCATGGAATCGAGGATGCAGGACTGCCGTATAGTCCTTTGGATGTGCCTTCCGCCTTGGTCAATTTAAATAATCAGTACTCAATCGCAGGCGCATGGTCGAAGTCCGCATCTCCTGCAAG
>CAYZSQ010000143.1:0-3220 GCA_964479785.1 uncultured Methanomassiliicoccales archaeon | reverse complement strand
AGGAGCAGGGGTCGATGGTAGTCCCGTCCGGGTTCGAACCGGAGTCGCCGGCTCCAAAGGCCGGCATGATTGACCGCTACACCACGGGACTCTGGACGGCCCCAGGCTTTCCGATTATAACTTAGTTGTCCCCGTAGAGGATGCGGTACCGCCTGGAGGGGAACAGCTGAGAGAACAGCGCGAACCCGATCCACCTGCGGAGCGGGGGGCAGTCCAGCATCGGGGGGACGTAGAACTCCCTGACGGACCTCAGGAACATTATCAGCCCCACGGGGATGCTGATGATCGCGACCAGAACCGGGCTGAGGGTGGTGAATGTGGCCGCCGTGCCGCCTTCGAGATAGGTGCCGACCAGCGAGAACAGGAACAGCAGCATGGCCGCCCGCATGACCTTGCGCCAGGAGGCCGGCCTGCTGGAGGTCACTCCCATGACCGAGTCCACCGTGATCATCAGCATCACAACGTCGATGACGAACAACAGCAGGGTGGACAGGGTCTGGCCGTATTCGCTGATCATCCCCATGGTCAGCACGGAGATCTTGGCGAAGTACAAGGCGATGACCAGGAGCAGGAACGCCATGGCGACGTAGAGCGCCGGAGGGGTGCTCCTGCGGATGGAGCTCCGGCGCATGCGACTCTCGATCTCCGACACCCCCATTCCGGTGACCGGGGAGTCCCTGAGGATGTCCAGAGCCCGCTTTTTCATGGTCCCGAATCGTTATTTATTAAATAAAGCGTGACGCGACGCATGAAGGGGAACGAGCATGCGGACGCCTTCGCCGACTGCGTGGTCAGGCGCACCGAGTGGGACACGATCATGAGGCCCGGTCCGGTGCTGGCGACCATGGTCGTCCCCGCCGCGATAGCATTCGTGATCATCGTCCTCGTCGTCCACATCCACGGCGGCGAGGACATCACCTCCACCGGCATCGGCGGCGGGGTCGTGGCGGCGGCGATGATCGAGTGCTGCGTCGTCGGCCTCCTCCTGTTCACGATGACCCGGAGGACCCGCAGCCATCAGATGCGCGACATCATCTGGGCGGACTCCCTGACATCGTACGCCGGGTCCAAGGGTGCCGACGTGTCGCGGCTGGAGTCCCTGGCCGCGGACCTGCGCAGGCGTGGGCGCACCCCACTGACCGTCCTCTCCGGGGCGATGCTCGGATTCAACGTCCTGTACCTCCTGGGCCTGGGGGTGTATCTGGCCCTGACCCATTCTATCATCGAATTCTGGATGCTGCTGCTGGTCGCGGTCTCGTACATCCTGCTGTTGCTCCAGTTCCTGCTGTCCGTCGGGGCCACCTACGGGTTCCCCCACAGGCACGAGGGGCTGCAGATCGCGTTCACGGAGGAGCTGTCCAGATGTCTGGGCCAGGTCGGCGTCGACGTGCCGCCCATGAAGCGCGCCGTGGGGAGGCCGCACACCGTGGTGTGTCTGCTCCTGTTCCTGGTGACATTAGGGCTGTTCTCGGTCGTCATGTTCCTGATGGCCTGCAGGAACATGAACGTGCACATCCTCAACCAGTGGGATTACGAGCGGACCGTCCTGGAAGGGATCATATCGGCCGAGGGCGGGACCGGCATCGGCCCCATGGAGGGATCCGAGCCCGGACTGGCCACCAGGGTGCTCAGGTCGCTGTTCTGATTCGGACGAGCCTTCCCATGAGGTATGTGGGGCGTCCCTCGGTGACCTCCACCTCGGCGAAGGTGCCCAGGGGGATCCCCTCGCGGACGACCACCGGGCGGTAGTTGCCGGTCCTGAGGATCGTGCCGTCCCTCCCCTCCTCGGTGGCCAGGGCGACGTACCTCCTCCCGACGAGGCCGGCGTTGACGTCCAGCTCGGTCTCGTTCTTCACCCTGGTGAGCTCGGCGGACCTCTCCGCCGAGATCCTCCCGTGGACCTGCTCCATGAGGGCGGCGTCGGTGCCGGGCCTGGCGGAGAAGCGGGTGATGTTGACGGTGTCCGCCCTCAGCTCCCTGACCAGGTCCACGCTCATGGCGTGGTCCTCGGCGGTCTCCCCGGGGAACCCGCAGATGAAGTCGGTGGCTATGCTGATGTCCGGGACCGCGGAGCGCAGCCCGTCCACCAGCTCCATGAAGTCCGCCACGGTGTACTTACGGCGCATGGACCTCAGGACCCTGTCGCTGCCGCTCTGCACCGGGATGTGGACGAACCTGTACAGGCGCTCGTCCCCCATCAGCGCGGTCAGGCCGTCGGCCACCCGGGCCAGGCTGTCCGGGTTGGTCATCCCCAGCCTGATCCTGAAGTCCCCCTCCCTGGAGAGCATGGAGCCCAGCAGGGACACCAGGTCGGTGCCGGCGTCCATGCCGTAGCTGGAGGTGTCCTGGGCGGTGACCAGCACCTCCCTCGACCCCGACCCCAGGAACGAGTCGAACCTCTCCAGGAGCGGTCCGGGGGGATAGCTCCTGAGGTCGCCCCTGGCGAACTTGGTTATGCAGTAGGAGCACCTGCCGTTGCATCCCTGCGCTATGGGCAGGATGGCGTCGCTGGTGGCCGGGAGGGTCACCGGCGATCCGGCGCAGCCGTACCTGTCCAGGACCAGGTCCCGGAAGCCGCCGTAGTCCCCGGGGGCGACGATCGGCGCCCCGGGCAGCCTTATCTCGATGCGCTTAGGCTGGACCTTGGCCATGCATCCGGTGACGATGACCTGCTTCCCCTGCCTCCTGAGCTCGGAGATCCTGGAGAGCATGCGCTTCTCGGTGGTCTCCACCACGGTGCAGGTGTTGAGGACCACCAGGTCCGCGTCGTCGGCCGATCCGGCCGGGGTGTGGCCCGCGGATGCCAGGTCCTCGGCGAGGCCGCGTCCCTCGCCGAAGTTCATGGTGCATCCGTAGGACTCGACGTAGAACCTCATCAGCGGGTGCAGGGTTCGGTGGTGGGCACGGCGAAGGCCGTCTTGGCGGAGATCTTGGAGATCTTGGCGTGGACCTTGGTGCCCTTGACGGTGCCGGGGACCACCACGAGGTAGTCGTAGAACTTGCCGGTGCCGTCGCCCTTCTTCCCCACGTCGGTGATCTGCAGCTCGATGATGTCCCCCTCGCGGAGGGTGTTGGCGGTGTCGGCCCTGACGGACTTCCGGACGGTGATGGGTCTGCGGGCGCCGCAGGCCTCGCACTCCAGCATGAGGGTCCTGTCCTCCCTGACCATCTTGGTGTCGGGGAGTCCGCACTCCGAGCAGATGACGTAGGTCTCGGTGTA
>CAYZSQ010000142.1:0-3274 GCA_964479785.1 uncultured Methanomassiliicoccales archaeon | reverse complement strand
TCGGAGTTGGAGTAGACCGGGGTCAGATCCCCATCTTCGTCCTCATCGTAGAACACTATGGATCCATTGAGAGCGTCCAGGGTCCCTTCGACGACTATCTTCGCGTCGGGTCCAATCATACTGATCTCGGCACCGTTGGCCAGAGTCAAAGAGCCAGTCTCGGTTATTGTGAGCGTACCGGTCACCTTGATGTCCTCGGTGATGGTCCGCTCGCCGTCAATCGTCAGATCAGAGGAAGTGCCCGAGTCCCCGTCGTCCCTCGTCAGCGCCCATGCGGCGGCGGCCACCACGACGATGACCGCTACGAGGATGACCAGGAGCACGCGCCTGTCCTTAGTCAAACTGGTAAGTGCATCCTTTCCCATCGACTACGAATGTGGCTATATGCTATATAACGTTAAGTTTGGGGCCAGGAGGCCCCGTTTCCTCACTGGGATGGCTCCCACTTGCACCTGACCGGGGAGACGATGGCGCCCTCGGCCTTGAGCTCCTTGAACGCCTTGTCGATCTCCTTCCTGTCGATGCCGGTGGCCTTCTCCACCTCGCCGGCGCTCATGGGCTTCCCGGCCTCCCTCATGGCTCTGATGACATCCTCTTTGACGGTCATGTTAACACCGTGAACTCCGTATGGGCGGGTCGTTCTTATAGCTATCCCGTCGCGTGCCGGCTCGGTATCCGTTGCGGTGGACCCTCTCGGGCCTGAACCTGTCCCCGTGGGGCCTCGGGGCCTCCCTGGGATGCCCCACGGCGACGATGCAGAACGGCAGGACGTTCCCCGGCAGGCCGAAGATCTCCGCGACGGCGTCCATCCTCTCCCTCACCGGGGCCACCCCGATCCACACCGCGCCGAGTCCGAGGCCGGCGGCGGCCAGCAGCATGTTCTCGGTGCAGGCCGCCAGGTCCTGCTCCCACATCTGGGGCGCGACCATCAGGTCCCGGTTGCCCAGGACCACCACGGCGGCGGGGGCCCTGCCCACGGGTCCTGCGTAGGGCGTGACTCCGGACAGCCTCCGCAGGAGCCCCGGGTCGTCGACGACTATGAACTCCCAGGGCTGCTGGTTCACGGCCGAGGGCGCGTGCATGGCGGCATCCAGCATCCTGTGCAGCTCGTCGTCCTCCACCATGTCGGGGGCGTAGTCCCTGACGCTCACCCTGGCGAATATCTCCTCCATGGCCTCACCCCTCGGACGGCTCAGCGCCTGCCGCCCTTCCCCTTGGCCCCCGGCCTGTAGGCCTTCAGGTACCTCAGCACCGCCTGGTCGTCCTCGGAGTCGGACCACTCCGGGGTGTACCCGCCCTTCATGTACTCGTTGTACCAGTCGACGCACTGCCTCATGTAGTCGGTCATGTCCAGGCGGTCCTTCACCACCACGAAGGTGTTCTCCGGGGACGGGACCCACTGCTTGGGCCTGTCGTAGTCGGACTCCTCCAGGAACCCCACCAGGAAGACTATGCGGTCCAGGTTGGACAGGGTGGCGTACAGGGACGCCTGGAGCATGTAGGCCGTGGGGACGTTGGTGTAGCCTCCCTGGCCGTCCTCCCACCTCTCCCTGCTGGATGAGGTCTTGATCTCCAGGATGGAGTTGCGCCTGCCGTCCATCATGATGTAGCCGTCCACCATGCCGCCGAAGACCTTCTCGTTGTGGAAGTGGTCGTAACCGCACTGCTCCTTGGGGACCGGCTCCTCCACCGCGACCCTGGATCCCTCCGGGACCTGCAGGGGGCCGGACAGCAGGGCGGTGCACCTGGTGCCCAGGTACTCCCTGAGCACCGGCTCCAGGATGTTGCCGGCGTCGATGTACTTGTTCGCCTTGTCGCCGGGGTACAGGCCGGCCAGCTCGCAGGCCACCTTGAAGGGGGATGCGAAGTCGCTCATGCCCAGGATCGGCGCCACGCGGGTGCCGGTGATCTTCTTGAGCCTGTAGGTGTCGAACACCACGGTCCTCTCGTCCTCGTCGATGTCCACTATGCCCGCTCTTCCGTCGAATGCCATGGTGAGGTCAAGGGGGAGGGACATCAAATAGTTGCCCAGGGGGACGTCGGATGGTGTGGACGGGTACTCTCGGGGGACTGAGGGATGGGTGTGATGCCACTTCAGATCGCGATGTCGGCCGGCATGCTGGCACATGGTCCCGATACAGGAGGTTCCCATCGCCCTCGGGCCCTGCGCACGATGCAGCTCACCCACGGGAAGGCCCTCCCGGCGTCCTGGGACACCCACAGCCTCTCCACGGTGAATCCGGAGGACTCGGCCAGGTCCCAGAGCCCGCAGGCGTCCATGTCCGTGTACCATCTGCCGTCCCGGAACCCCTCGAAGTCCCCCTTCTTGAAGGACATGTAGGCCACCCCTCCGGGGCGGAGCGCCCTGCGGACCCCCTCCATGGCCTGTGCCAGCATCCCGCTGGGCACATGGAGCAGCGACGCGCAGGCCCAGACCCCGTCGAACTCCGAGTCGTAGTCCAGGGCGTCGAAGGTCACCCTCCTCACCGGCACCCCCGTGTTGGCCTCGGCCACCCGGCACATCCCCTCGGACCCGTCCACCGGCACCGCGTCGAAGCCCTCCTCCAGGAAGGCCAGCGTGTCCCTGCCGGATCCGCATCCCAGGTCCAGGATCCTGGCCCCCTCGGGGAGGTAGGACAGGAACCGGGACCTCTGGTCGGACATGTCGCTGCCGAAGGTGGCGTCGGAGTACCTCTGAGGGTCGGAGTCGTAGTAGGCGATGGTGTCCCGCTGCACGCATGATGATGCCGGAACAGGGATAAGACCGCTCCGCCCGGGATCCGGCGCAAGCTTGAAGTCGCCCATCCCCGGTCCGGATGGCATGGGCGGGGACCCGGAGAGGGAGAAGGAGACCGTGGCGGTCATGATCCGGATATACTGCGGCGGGAACCACGGCGGATCCGACGGGATGTGCGGGGAGTGCTCGGAGCTCCTGGACTACGCCGTGAGGAGGATAGACTGCTGCCCCATCCGGGAACGCAAGGTGAAGTGCTCCAAATGCACGGTGCACTGCTACAGCCCGGAGATGAGGGAGCGCATCAGGGAGGTCATGAGGTACAGCGGGCCCCGGATGATACTGCACCCGGTGCTGCTGACCAGGCACCTGCTGGACCGATCGCAGGCGGCGGATGGTCTCCACGGCCCGGCCGATCCAGTCCCTCTCGGAGAGGGCGTGCTGGTGCATGTAGGAGCCGATCGAGTTCCCTGAGACCAGGCCGTCCATGTTCCCGGCGATCCCCTGGCCCCTCCTCACCTCGAACCCGTAGGACGGGGT
>CAYZSQ010000141.1:0-3274 GCA_964479785.1 uncultured Methanomassiliicoccales archaeon | reverse complement strand
CCCCGGTGAGCTCCTCCATGCGGTGGGCGTACGCCAGGTCCAGCTCGCTCACTTCGAACTCGTCCTCCAGCTCCGCCCTGCCCCTGATGGCCTGGATCCCCTCGATGCCCATGGTCATGCCGTAGGCCTCGTACCCCCCGTAGGCGGCGCGGACCCTGTCGGCCTCCGAGGCCACCCCGTTGACTATGGGCAGGATGGACACGGCGCAGTCGCCCACGGGGACCTCGATCATTTGCGGGTCCCCCTGGATGCCACCAGGTCGGTCAGGTCCTCCGGGGCGTCGATCTTCTTGAGCTCCTCGTTGGACACCACGGCGGTGGAGTCGATGTTGTCCCTGTCGCGCTTGTACTCCACGATCAGGACGGAGAACTTGTTCATGATGCGGGCGATGTCCGAGGCCACCACCGCCTTCTGGACCAGCTTCGCGTCCTCGGTGTCGCCGATGCCGGTGAGCATCAGGGCCTTGTCGTTGTGGCTGACCGCCTCGAAGGGGCTCTTGATCACCGGTCTGACCGAGAAGCCGAGATTGCACAGCTGGTTGACCGCGAAGGTGTCGATCATCTCCTGGCCGGTGCGCTCCTCGCCCTCCCTCTCGTCCCTTTTGAACTCGAAGGGGTCGATGGGCTCGATTATGGGGAGGCCCAGGTACTCCTCGATCCTGAGGGCCGCGTCGATCATGGCCCCCATCCCGGACTCGTACATCTGGATGGTCCGCCTGGAGACGCCCGCGGTCTCGGCCAGCGCGCCCAGGCTGATGCCCCGGTCCTCCCTCACGGCCTTGAGGAGGTCGCTGTCCAGCTTGACGTAGAGTCCGCCGGGCGCGGCGAATATGAACGGCGGAGCGTCCTCCAGGAGGAGGTCCGCCAGCGTCTCGTTGGAGACTATGGATATGTTGAACCTGGAGTACACGATGCCGGGTTCCAGCCCGCCGGAGCTGGACCTCTCCCCCACCACCATCGGCGTGGCGCTGAGGGCCTCGGCCAGCACCTTCATCTCCTCGGCGTTGTCCTTGGAGAAGGCGTCTATGTTGCTCAGGACCTTGATGATGAGGACCTTCTGGTCCAGACGTGCCACCACGTCGAAGCATATGCCTCTGAGCGTGAGCGAGGACGAGACGTCGAATCCCGCTTTCGCCAGGATGGCGCGGGTTGTGTTGATAAGCTCGTTCCTGCCCATGATGTTAAAAGTGTCAGAACTTCTATTTAATGGTGCCATGGCCCCGCTTCTGCAGGGTGCAAGCGGTTAGCGGAGGGGCCGAAGCCCCTCTATGTTCATGCGATGGAGATGGCCCTGCCCTTCCTGGACGGGGCCGCCTTGTCGAAGGTGACCTCCAGGAGGCCGTTGTTGTACTCGGCCCTGGCGGATTCGGTGTCCACCTCGCAGGGGAGCGCCAGGTCCTTCTCGAACCTCCTCCCGTTCGAGTCCACCCTGATCGAGAGCATGTTCCCGGTGCACTCCAGTCCGATGTCCTCCTTCGCCACCCCGGGGATCTCCGCCACCGCCCTGACCACGTCCCCGTCGTCGGTTACGTCGGTGAAGGGCTCCCTGACGTCCCCCGGGGCCAGCGCGTTGAACCTGCTGCCCGAGTTGCCGAACTCCCTGACGTGCCTGACCCCGTCCGGACCCTGGTACATGGTGTACCCGTAGGTCTTCACGTCGGGGCCGGACACGTCCATCTGGGAGAACATGTCCGCGATCCTCCTGTTGAGGCTCTCGAATCCCCCGAACAGGTCGTTCCACATGTCATCAGCCGCTGTCATATCTATCACTCCTTCCGATTCTCTCCTTCCGTTCTTCCAGCCTGTCGGCTTCGCATGGCTTCCCTGTGATGGTGGGGGAGGGTCGCCCCTCCCCGGCGGGGTCACTCCCGCCCGTAGTCCTCCAGCTTCTCCCTGGACCTTGGTCCGAACTTGTCGAGGGACCTCTCGAAGTCCTCGGCGGAGACCCTGCACCCGGCGATGTCCTCGTCGGTGGGGTCGGGGTTCGACGCCACCAGGCGCCTGACCGCGCACATGACCGCCTCGTTGCAGATGGCGGAGATGTCCGCCCCGGTGCAGCCCTCGGTCTCGTCGGCGAGCCTGTCCAGGTCCACGTCGTCCGCCAGGGGGCGTCCCTTGGTGTGGATGCCGAAGATGGACCTCCTGGACTCCCTGTCCGGGGGCCCGATGAAGATCGACTTGTCGAACCTCCCCGGCCTCAGCAGGGCGGGGTCCATGATGTCCGGGCGGTTGGTGGCCGCGATGACCACCACGTCGTTCAGGCTCTCCAGCCCGTCCATCTCCGTGAGCATCTGGGAGATCACCCTCTCGGTGACGTTGCTGTCCCCGTTGCCGGAGCCCCTCTCGGGTGCGATGGAGTCGATCTCGTCCATGAAGATCACGCAGGGCGACGCCTGCCTGGCCTTCCTGAAGGTCTCCCTCACGGCCTTCTCGGACTCCCCGACCCACTTGTTCAGGAACTCCGGGCCCTTCACCGCGATGAAGTTGGCCTCGGACTCGGTGGCCACGGCCTTGGCCAGCATGGTCTTCCCAGTGCCGGGGGGCCCGTAGAGCAGGATGCCCTTGGGGGGCCTGGCGTTCATGTGGTCGAAGACCTTGCCGAACCTCAGGGGCCACTCCACGGCCTCCTTCAGCTCCTGCTTGGCCTCCTCCAGGGCGCCGATGTCCTCCCAGCGCACGTCCGGCTTCTCGATGAGGACCTCCCTCATGGTGGAGGGCTGCATGTCCTTCAGCGCGTCCTTGAAGTCGTCCCTCGTGACGAGTATGGAGTTCAGCACCTCCCTGGGGATCTCCTCCGCCTCCAGGTCCACGTCGGGCAGCACCCTCCTGAGGGCCGCCATGGCGGCCTCCTTGGTCAGGGCGGAGATGTCCGCGCCGGCGTACCCGTGGGTCTTGTCGGCCAGCCACTTCAGGTCCACGTCCTCCGCCAGGGGCATGCCCCTGGTGTGGATCTCCAGGATCTCCAGCCTGCCGTCCCTGTCCGGGATGCCGATCTCGATCTCCCTGTCGAACCTGCCGGGCCTCCTGAGGGCCTCGTCGATGGAGTTGGGCCGGTTGGTGGCGCCGATCACCACCACCTTCCCCCTGGAGTTCAGGCCGTCCATCAGGGACAGCAGCTGCGCCACTATGCGCCTCTCCTCCTCGCCGTTGACCTCGTCCCTCTTGGGGGCGATGGAGTCGATCTCGTCGATGAAGATGATGCTGGGGGCGTTCTCCTCGGCCTCCTTGAAGATCTCCCTCAGCTTGCCCTCGGACTCCCCGTAGAACTTGCTGAC
>CAYZSQ010000140.1:0-3308 GCA_964479785.1 uncultured Methanomassiliicoccales archaeon | reverse complement strand
CCGGCGACTTCAAGGTCACCGTCCTCAAGAAGGCCAGGTACGTCAACCCCAAGGAGTGTACCGGGTGCGGCGACTGTCTCGCCAAGTGTCCCGTCAAGAACATTCCCGACAAGTACGAGTTCGGCCTCACCAGCAGGAAGGCCATCTACATCCCCCACGCGCAGGCCGTCCCCCGCGTCGCCATCATCGACAAGGACCGCTGCAACATGATCCAGAAGGGCAAGTGCGGACTCTGCGCCAAGAACTGCGGCAAGGGTGCCATCCACTACGACGACAAGGACGAGGTCATCACCCTCGAGGTCGGATCCATCATCGCCGCGACCGGGTTCCAGGTCTGGAACGCCGCCAACGCCACCGAGTACGGATACGGCAGGTTCCAGAACGTCGTCACCGCCATCGAGTACGAGAGGATCATGTGCGCCTCTGGACCTCACAGGGGGCACATCGTCGTGCCCTCCAGTGGTGAGGACCCCAAGAAGATCGCCTACATCCAGTGCTGCGGATCCAGGTCCGAGAAGAAGGGCTGGAAGAAGTACTGCTCCTCCGTGTGCTGCATGTACGCCACGAAGCAGGCCATGATCACCAAGGAGCACGGAGACCTTCAGGAGGACATCTTCTTCATGGACATCAGGTCCTACGGGAAGGAGTTCGAGGCCTACATCAACCGCGGTGAGAAGGAGTACGGAATCAAGATGCACAGGGGCGCCCGCGTGTCCAACGTCGAGGAGGACCCCGTGACCAAGAAGCTGACCATCAGCTACACCGACGACGAGAACAACGGAGTCTCCGAGGAGTTCGACATGGTGGTCCTGTCCGTCGGTCTGGTGCCCCCCGAGGGAGCCCAGGAGTTCGCCGACATGCTCGGGATCGAGCTCAACGAGTACGGCTTCTGCAAGACCACCGTCTACCACCCCCTGGAGACAACCAGGAAGGGTATCTTCGTGACCGGTGCCTTCGCCGCGCCCAAGGACATCCCCACGTCCGTCGCCGAGGCCTGCGGATCCTCCGCCAAGGCCGGGGCATACATCGTGGACCAGAACTTCCAGCCCTGCGCTCCCAAGGAGTACCCGCCGGAGAAGGACGTGGAGGGCAAGGAGCCCCGCGTCGGCGTCTGGGTCTGCCACTGCGGAATCAACATCGGATCCGTGGTCGACGTCCCCGCCGTCGCCGAGTACGCCAAGACCCTGCCCAACGTGGTCATCGCCCAGGAGTCCCAGTACGCCTGCGCCCAGGACTGTCTCGAGTCCATCTCCAACGCCATCAAGGAGCACGACCTGAACAGGATCGTCGTCGCGTCCTGCACACCCAGGACCCACGAGCCCCTCTTCAGGGAGGCCTGCAGGAACGGAGGGCTGAACAAGTACCTCTGCAACATGGCCAACATCCGCGACCAGTGCTCCTGGATCCACATGCACGAGCACGAGGCTGCCACCAGGAAGGCCAAGGACCTGCTGAGGATGGCCATCGCCAAGGCGTGCCTCCTCGAGCCCCTCGTCGGCGCCGAGATCCCGGTCACCAACGCCGCCGCCGTCATCGGCGGAGGGATCACAGGTATGACCGCCGCTCTGGACATCGCCGCCCAGGGATATCCCGTCCACCTCGTCGAGAAGGAGACGGAGCTCGGAGGGTACGCCCGCAACTTCTGCCACAAGGAGGACGGAGTCGCGGTGCAGGACTTCCTCGCCGAGACCATCGCCGCCGTGGAGGCCAACAGCCTGATCACCGTCCACAAGGGCGTCACCGTGAAGGACATCCCCGGATACGTGGGCAACTTCACCCTCCAGCTCTCCAACGGCAGCGAGTACCCCGTCGGAGTGGTCCTGTTCGCCGTCGGCGCCATGCCCTACGAGCCCACCGAGTACAACAACGGAAAGGACCCCAAGGTCATGACCCAGACCGTCGCCGAGAAGAAGATCGAGGACGGAAGCTTCAACGGTCAGGACGTGGTCTTCATCCAGTGCGTCGGATCCAGGTCCAAGGACGTCGCCTACTGCAGCCGCGTCTGCTGCGCCGCGTCCCTGCGCGAGGCCATCCAGATCAAGATGAAGAACCCGATGGCCAACGTCACCGTGATCCACAAGGACATCAGGACCTACTCCTTCCGCGAGGAGCTCTACTACAGGGCCTGCCAGATGGGGGTCAAGTTCCTCAGGTACCCCGTGGACGACGAGCTCCCCGCCTACGACGGCAACGTCGTGAAGGCCTTCGACTCCACGCTCGGAGCCGAGGTGGAGATCCCCGCCGACACCGTCATCCTGGCCGCCGGAATCGCCCCCGACAGAGAGAACAAGGAGAACCTGGCCAAGATGGTCAAGGTCCCCATCTCCAAGGACGGATTCTACTTCGAGGCCCACCAGAAGCTGAGGCCCGTCGACTTCGCCACAGAGGGAGTCTACGTTGCCGGTACGGCTCACTGGCCTAAGTTCATGGACGAGTGTATCGCCCAGGCCTCCGGAGCTGCCTCCAGGATGCTGACCGTCATTTCCAAGGACAAGCTCATCTCCGAGGGTATCACCGCCGTCTCCAACCCCGACCGCTGCGACGGATGCGGAGTCTGCGTCGGATGCTGCGACTACAACGCCATCACGCTGGTCGACCAGCCCGACGGAGGACTCAAGAGCAACGTCAACCCCGGTCTGTGCAAGGGATGCGGAAGCTGCGTGGCGTCCTGCCCCGCCGGTGCCATGGAGCAGAGAGGATTCAGGAACAAGCAGATCATCGCTGAGATCGACGCTTGTCTCGACTACCCCGTTGGAGGAGAGTGATTAGCAATGGCAGATTTCGAACCCAGAATCGTGACGTTCTGCTGCAACTGGTGCTCCTACGCCGGTGCAGACGGAGCCGGAGTCGCAAGGCTCCAGATGCCTTCGAACTTCCGCATCATCAGGACCATGTGCTCTGCCCGTGTGGACCCCGAGTTCGTCCTCAGGGCCTTCTCCAAGGGAGCCGACGGCGTCATGGTGCTCGGATGCCACCCCGCCGACTGCCACTACATCGGCGGCAACTACAGGGCCAGGAGGAGGATCGCCCTCCTGAGGATGGTCCTGGAGCAGTACGGATTCGACCCCAAGAGGCTCAGGCTCGAGTGGGTCTCCGCATCCGAGGGAGAGAAGTTCCAGAAGACGATCGTCGAGTTCGTTGACACGATCAAGGAGCTCGGACCCACCCCCCTGCAGAAGGAGGTGAACTGATGGGATTCTTCGACAAGCTGTTCAAGAAGAAGGGCGCGAAGGCGGAGCCCAAGGCGGAGCCCAAGGCCGAGGCAAAGGCCAAGGCCGCCGAGGCACCCAAGGCGGAGGGCGGCAACC
>CAYZSQ010000139.1:0-3333 GCA_964479785.1 uncultured Methanomassiliicoccales archaeon | reverse complement strand
GACCGACGACGGGGTGGTCTGCCTGCCGCTGTACATGGCGGGATTCCTGTGAGGCTCAGGACCCGCCGGATTCGCGAAAAAGAGGAGTTGAGGGGCCGATGCCCCTCGGTTTCAGTTCCTGACCGCCTCGTATCCCTTCTCGAAGGCGGCCACGTTCAGGTCGAGGAACTTCTGGGGGACCTCCGCCTTCAGCGCCTCCAGCAGGACGTCCTTCCCCAGGGGGAAGCCGTCCATGGCGGCCACGGCGCCGATCATCACGGCGTTGGCGGCAACGGCCTTCCCGGCCTCTATGGCCAGGTTGGTGGCGTCGATGGTCACCAGGTTCCCGTTGACCTCCCGCACGGCGCCGATGAGCTCGTCGATATCCGGATACCTCTCGAACCCGGCGGCCACCATGGACGGGTAGACCGGGTCCAGGTTCATCAGGACCCTGGTCCCGGCGTTGCCCAGGGGCAGGTTCCTGACGGTCTCCGAGGGCTCGAACCCCATGATCAGGTCGGCGCACCCGTCGGCCTCCAGGGGGCTGATGACGTCGTCCCCGAACCTGACGGTGGAGAGCACGCTGCCTCCCCTCTGGGCCATGCCGTGGACCTCGCTCATGGCGACCCTGTATCCGCTGTTCATGGCCGCGGTGCCCAGCACCATCGAGGCCAGGAGGACGCCCTGTCCCCCGACCCCCACAATCTGCACGGTGTACTTCACTTCCTCACCTCTATGGCGTCCTTGGGGCAGACGTTTGCGCACATGCCGCATCCGATGCACTGGGTGGGGTCCACCTCCACCGCCTCGTCCCTCTTGATCAGGGCCGGGCAGGCGATGGTCTTCACGCAGCTGTAGCACTGTATGCACGCGGACTGGTCCACCTCGCACCTCTTGGCCTCCAGCATCCTCCTCTTCTTGAGCTCCAGGGGGCAGGGGCACTTGGAGATGATGACTGCCACGCCGTCGTGCTCCAGGGCCCCCCTCATGGCCTTGGTGGCGGCCTTCACATCATAGGGGTCCACCTCCTCGACGTACTTCACACCGACGCCGCGGACCAGCTTCTCGATGTCGATGGGTTCGGTGTTGACCCCTCCGAACTCCCTCCCGGTCCCCGGGTTGGGCTGGTGCCCCGTCATCGCCGTCGTGCGGTTGTCCAGGATGACCATGATGATCTTGTGGTCGTTGAACAGGGCGTTGACCAGAGCCGGGACCCCGGCGTGGAAGAACGTCGAGTCACCGATGAATGCGATCGGCGTCTGGTCGGTGGCGGCGGCGAATCCACCGGCCGCTCCGGCTCCGCCTCCCATGCAGATGATGAAGTCGGCGGTCTGGAAGGGCGGGGCTACACCGAGGGTGTAGCATCCGATGTCCGAGCAGTAGACGACGTCCCTGGATCCCACGGCCCTCCTGGTGGCGGCGTACATCCCCCTGTGGGGGCATCCGGCGCATAGCGTCGGGGGCCTGCTGGGCAGCTTGACCTCGGACGCGGGCATGGGTTCCCCGAAGCTCTGCACGTCCACAAGGCCTGAGATGCCCTCGAGGGTCCTGGGGTTGTACTCCCACGCGTAGGGGAGATGGCCGGACCTCTTGCCGTAGACCGGTACGGAGATGCCGTTCTGGGCGCAGATCCTCAGGACCTGGTCCTCCAGGAAGGGTTCCAGCTCCTCCACGACGATGACCGCTTTCTTTCCCTTGACGAACTCGGCGATCCTGGTCTCCGGGAGCGGGTTGGTGAACCCTAGCTTCATTATGGAGACCCCCTTCACGAACTCCCTGACGTAGGTGTAGGACACGCCGGACGTGATGATCCCCACGTCCCCCTCACCCTCGACGAAGTTCAGCGGGGACTCCTCGGAGAGCTCCCTGGCCTGCTTCATCAGCCCCAGGAGCCTCTTCCTGTTCACCCTGGCGTTGGCCGGGATGTTCACGAACCTCACGACGTCCTTCTCGAAATGGCCCTTGGCCTCGGGGACCGCCTTTGGACCCAGCTCCACCACTCCGCGTGCGTGGTTGACCCTTGTGGTCGTCCTGAACAGCACCGGGAGCGTGGTGCGCTCCGATATCTCGTACGCGGCCCCGACCATCTCCTTGGCCTCGGCCGGCGTGGATGGCTCCACCATGGGGAGCAACCCGAGTAGGGAGTAGTAGCGGTTGTCCTGCTCGTTCTGGGAGCTGTGTGCGGACGGATCGTCCGCCGTGAGGATGAGCATCCCCCCGGTGACCCCGGAGTAGGCGAGTGTCATCATGGGGTCGGCGGCCACGTTCAGGCCGACATGCTTCATGAAGACGAACGATTTCAGACCGGAGGAGGCCGCGGCGGCGGACACCTCCATGGCCACCTTCTCGTTTGTCGAGAACTCGAAGTACATCCCCGCCTCGGAAGCGAGCTTCTCGAGGAGGTTACCAATCTCGGAGGAAGGAGTGCCCGGGTAGGTGGACGCGAAGCCCGCACCGGCCTCGAAGAGGCCCCTTACTATGGCCTCGTTACCCAGGAGGAGCTGCTTCCCCCCGTCAGCTAATAGATCCGACATATCCAAAACCTCGAACGGGTCCGTATCTGAACATCCTCTTTTAAAGGATTCTCGGATCCGGTGGAGCACTGGCTTATAGCGCCGAGTAGATGTGTGCCCATGGACGGAGAGGACCTCTTGAAGTCCCTTGCCGACTTGTGCAGGGGGATGGGGATCGTCGATATGGGAATCGCGGACCCCCGCATGTGGGCATCCGACCCGCTGGTGTCATCCAGGATCCCTGTGGGCGGGAGGCCGCTGGACCTCATGCCCGACGCCAGGTCGGTGATCGTCATAGGCATTCCCGTCCAGAGCACCGTCCTCGACACCGCCCCGTCGATACTCTACAACCACCTCTACGGGATGGCCAACACGATGCTGGACCAGTCCGCCGAGAGGATCGCCCTGGAGCTCATGGCCCTTGGCCACAGGGCCGTGGCGATCCCCAGGGACGGATACCACGGCATACCGGGGCTGAGGGAGGACCAGAGCGCGTTCTTCTCCCACCGCCACGCCGCCTACCTGGCGGGGATGGGGACCTTCGGATGGAACAACCTGCTCCTGACCGAGAAGTACGGCCCGAGGATCAGGTTCACCTCCGTCATCACCAGCGCGGGACTCCCTACGGGGAGGCCTGTGGAGGAGAGCCTCTGCATCCGCTGCGGGAGATGTGCGAAGCTCTGCCCGGCCGGCGCCGTCCGCGACAGGGACTATCCGGAGGCCATCACCGCCAAGCCCGCCTGCGTCGAGATGTCCGACATCCTTCGCGAGAAGGGGATCTCCCCGTGCGGCAGATGCATCGCGGTGTGCCCTGTGGGGGAGGACTCCGGACCACCGCCCA
>CAYZSQ010000138.1:0-3350 GCA_964479785.1 uncultured Methanomassiliicoccales archaeon | reverse complement strand
TCCGCAGGGGAGACCATTTCGACCCTGACCTCGTCACCGTTCACTTCGATCACCGCGCAGTAGCCGTCCTTGGCGGGCCCCGGGTTCACGAAGGTCGTGCCGTCGACCACCTGGGTCCCGATGGCCTCGTGGATGTGGCCGGACATGGCGAGGATCGGGCGGTATTCCTCGACTATCCTCCTCACGGCGGGGGATCCGACGCTCAGGCCGGAGGGGATCTGGTCCAGGATGCCGTGGGAGGGCACGTGGGTCATCAGGACCATCCCCTCGCTGGCGTTCTTCCTGAGGCCGTCGTAGAGGGCGTCCTCCTCCAGCTCGAAGGCGGTGTTGAAGATGGTGATGTTGGACCCGCCCAGGCCCACGAACCTGCGGCCGGCTATCTCCTCCGACCTCCCGTGCATGTCCACGGCCACGTCGGAGATCTTCTGCGGAAGGTCCAGGGGGTCGCAGTTGCCGGGGATGGCGTACACCCTCCCCGGGAATTCGGAGAGTATCTCCGCCGCCTGCTCCCCGGTGCCGAAGTCGGTGATGTCGCCGAGGCAGACGGTGAACTCGGCCCCGCGGGACTCGCCGATGGAGACCAGGCGGGGCACCTGGGACGTGTTCTGGTGGAGGTCGGAGAAGACGAGGAACTTCATGCATCCCCCAGAGGCGTGCGGGACTTGAACGTTCCGCATGGCGGCATCGCGATCGCGCCGGTTCCTCCGTCCGCCCCAGCCGCCCGGTCCTCAGCAGCCACGAGGCCACCGAGAGGACGGGCAGCTCTATCAATGGCCCGATCACCAGTGCCAGCGAGATCAGGGGCTGGTCGGGGAAGGCCGCCACGGCTATGGCCAGGGCCAGGGGGGAGTTGCGGGCCATGGATGTGAACGTCAGGGCGGCGCGGTCGGCGTAGGGCAGGCGCTGCGCCCTGCCCAGGGCCTGGGATGTCAGCAGCAGCGCGGCGAAGAAGATCAGCAGCGGGACGAACATCTCCGCCAGCAGGGCGGGGTTCTCCAGCAGGCTGTCCCCCTCCGATGCGAACATGACCGCCACAGCCAGGCAGAGGAACAGCAGCTGCAGGTCGTTCCCGTGGGAGTCCAGGCCGTTCCGGAACGACTCCCTCCCGCCCGCCACCGCACGGGTGGCCAGGGCCAGTGCCAGCGGCACCAGGAGCACCACGGCCATGTCCAGCAGCATCTCCGCCGTGTCCATCCGGATCTCGCTGCCCATGAACAGCAGCAGGTACACCGGCAGGAGTACCACCTGGAGCACCAGGTTCAGCGGCAGTATGGACATCCCGAGCTCCACGTTCCCCCTGCTCATGCCGGTGAACACGAGGTACCAGTCGGTGCAGGGGGTGACCAGCAGCATGATCAGCCCTATGCGCAGATCGGGGCTGCCGCCGAAGAAGGCCAGACCCAGGGCGTACGCCAGCACGGGGGTGAGCACGAAGTTCAGGGCCAGGGCGGAGGCGGTGAAGCGCACGTTCCTCAGGGAGTCCCCCAGCCTCCTCAGGTCCACCGAGAGGAACAGGACGTACAGGAGGGCCATCAGGAAGACCTCCACCATGTACGACGCCCCCGATCCGATGCCGAGGGCGGAGCCTGCGGCCACCCCTATCGCGGCGGAGGCGATGATCAGAACCGGCTGGTACCTTCCGATGTCCATGTCAAACCCACCCGTGTCCCACCGGCCCTCTCAGCGCCCACCGTACATACGGATCACCTCGTCCATGAACGAGTGGTCGAACTCGACATCCCTGCGGGGGTCGATGGCGTCCATGAAGGATGCGGCGAACAGCGGATAGTGGCGGACCCCCTTGTCATCCACGAAGACGTTCCTGGTCTCGAACATGATGCCCATCGTGCCGAACCCCTCCATCACCCTGTTCAGGGATCTGCACCGGCGGTTGCTGCCGGATTTGACCTCTATGCAGCACACCTTCCCATCGACGACGGTCAGGAAGTCCACCTCCGTACGGCTCTGTGCCATGCGGAGGTACATGAGCCTCCTGCCCTGGGCCGCGAATGCCTGGGCCACCGCATTCTCCGCTATCGCACCGGAGTTGACGTCCGGATTGCCGAAGACGACCTCCCTGAACACCGCGTCGTCGTATCTGGAGATCAGCAGTCCCGTGTCGAGCATGTAGAGCTTCACGTCTCCGATGTCGCGCCTCTCCTCGAGGGGGCTGACCGGTTCGGTGACCCTCTGACACGTCAGGGATATGCCGGCCATGGACAGCCATTCCAACGCGGGCGCGAAGTACCTGAACCCGGTGCCTCTGCTGCCCTCGGGAATCGCCCCTCCGCCGTCCCGTTGGGCGGGATCAGATCCGACCCTGCTGTAGACGAACCTCTTGTTCTCGGCGGAGAGCATGACGGGTATGGAGTCCAGGCAGCTCCTGGCTATCTGCCCGATGTGTCTGTCGGCGTATTTCGCGATGTCATCGCAGTACCCGTCATGGAGTTCGTCGAAGACCGCCCTGAGTCCGGTCACGGTCCGCGTATCGGTGTATGTCAGGACGGCCTCCGGCATCCCGCCCACGACCATGTATTCGGAGTGCAGCCTGGTGAATGTGTCGAACAGCAGGTCATCCACGGGCTCCAGCCGGGATATGCTCTCCCTGACCTCGTCTATGGCCCCCTGGGGCATGTCCATGGCCCAGAGGAACTCCTCAAAGTCCATCGGATGCATGTCGACGCGTCTCAGGTACCCCGTCGGGTGGAGTCCCACCTCCCCCATCCCGATCCCCGGCAGGGAGCCGGAGGCGATGACCCTGTACCTCCCGTCGTCGGCGAACGGCTTCAGAGCCGTCCTGGCATCCGGACACTCCTGTATCTCGTCGAGGAAGATCAGGGTCTCCCCGGGTACGAACTCGAAGTCACGGTACTCGAAGCTGAGCTTCTTGATCACGGAATCCACCCTGAGGTCATCCTTGAAGACCCTGGACACGTTCGGGTTGTCCTTGAAGTTGATCTCAAGGAACCGGTCGCCGTAGACCCTGCGGCCGAACTCCCTCACAGAGTAGGTCTTGCCGACCTGGCGGGAGCCGCGGATCATCAGCACCTTGTCGGGGCAGGAGTCGTGCCAGGATTCGATGATCGCAGTTACCTTGCGACGCATGGCATGCATATGCACTTCTGTATATTCAGATTTTGCAGGTTCGAATCCAGCGAATTATCAGAATTTGTCGAGTTGAAATAATCAAAATATCAGATTTTGTGGAATTCGATCCCATGACGAGGATGATCGGGCAGGACCTCTTGCCATTGTGAAAAGCACCCCCGGGGGTTCGAAAAGTACCCTTTTGGGCACAACGCTGAAAAAATTGAATTCGTAGCCAGACAGGAAAAATGCGTGGAGAGGGG
>CAYZSQ010000137.1:0-3383 GCA_964479785.1 uncultured Methanomassiliicoccales archaeon | reverse complement strand
ACCAGAAGAGAGAGAAGATCCAGCAGTGGAAGAACGAGAAGAAGGCCGAGAAGCTGGTGGAGATCATCGCCGAGAGGCTAGGGATCTCCGTCGACGACGCCTACGACCTCTTCGGAACGGACATGCTGGACCTGTACGAGACCCTCTACGGTGCCTTCGAAGCAGCCGTCGCCGACACGGAGGACTTCCTCCAGGACTTCTCCGGCGACTGGCTAGACACGTTCATAGAGGTGGCCAAGGAGAACGTCGTCCCGCCCTCGGTGCAGATCGACGGGATCCTGGAGCTCACCTCCTCCGCACCTGACGGCATGGAGCGCGTCAAGCACGCCCTCCTGGCCGCAGAGGCCGCCGCAGACGGCTACGACGTCGAGATCACATGCGTCGGCTGCCCCAAGTACAGGGTCGTCATCAACGCCGCCGAGTACAAGGAGGCGGAGGAGGTCATGAGGGATGTCTCCTCAGCGGCCATCGACGACCTGGTCTCCAACGGCGGCACCGCGGCGCTCAAGCGCGAGAGCAAATGAGATGAGGTCCGGACTGAGGAAGTGCACCGCCTGCGGAAGGTACACCCTCGCGGAGCGGTGCGGACTGTGCCATGCGGCGACGTTCTGCCCCGTCCCCCCGAGATACTCCCCCGAGGACCGCATGGGCGAGTACCGCCGGAGGGCCATACTCGAGAGGTACGGTGAGAATGGCAAGCTCGGTAAGCTATGACTTCAGACCGGAGCTGAGGCGCCCCGTCCTCATCGAGGGGCTCCCCGGGGTCGGCAACGTGGGGAAGCTGGCGGCCGACCTGGTGGCCAGGCAGCTGGGCGCCAGGCGCTACGCGCGGATGTACTCCGAGGAGCTGCCCCCGCAGGTCATCGTTGACGGGGACTGCGTCGCCGACGCGGCGCGCATGGAGCTCTGGGTGGCCGACATCGGCGACCGCGACGCGGTCTTCGTCCTCGGGGAGTTCCAGGGGACCACGCCCAACGGGCAGCACATCCTTTCGGAGGACGTCTTCAGGATGGTCCTCCCGTACGACCCCTCCATGGTCATCACCCTCGGCGGCTACGGGACCGGACAGCTGTCCGCGGCGCCCAGGGTGCTGGGGGCGGTGTCCGACCCGTCCATGAGGCCCCGGATGGAGGCCGCCGGCATCGGATTCTACCCCGGCGAGCCCCAGGGGGGCATCGTGGGGGCCGCGGCCATGATGCTGGCCTTCGGCGCCATGTACGGCGTGCCGTCGGTGTGCATCATGGGCGAGACCTCCGGGTACATCGTCGACCACAGGAGCGCCAGGAACGTGATCCGGAGCCTCTGCGCCGTGCTCGGCGTGGAGGTGGACACGTCCGAGTACGCCGAGGCCGCGGACAGCATAGAGACCGCCAGCCTGGCCCCCGCCGACGAGGCGGAGCCCCAGGCTACCGAGGAGGACATCTCCTACATCCGCTGAAGGTGACGGGATGAGACTGAACGGCCACAGGCTCAGGGATTACATCGGCTGGCGCGAGATCGCCATCCTGGTGATGTCGACGCTGGTGTACTGCTGCGCCCTCTGCATCGAGGGGGACACGTCCCTCTACATGATACACAGCGCGTCCCTGGCGATCGTCATGGGCATGCTGCTCGGCCCCTACGCCGCCGTGGGGGTCACCGCGACGAACATCGTCCAGGGCGTCATGATGGGGGACGAGGTCTGGTTCATCGCCGCCGACAGCCTGGCCGTGTTCCTGACGGCCTACGTGCCCTACCGGATCTGGTACGGGATGAGGATGGGGTACGACGACCGCCCGCCGGTGCTGGACTCCATAAGCAACACCGTGAAGTTCATACTGATCATAGGCCTGGCCAGCGGAGTCTACGCCTTGCTGTACAACCAGATACTGATGGTCGGCCAGGGGCAATACGTGACGAACATAGACGTTCTCGCCACCTTCGTGAACATCATGGCCTTCTCCATCCTGATCGGGATGGCGGCCACCCTGGTGATGAGGTACCTGGGGGTGCTGTGCTACACCCCCAAGTTCGGGGGCACCCCGGACGACTTCAGACGGAAACCCGACCCGATGGCCTACTACCTGTTCCTGCTGACGGCCTTCATCCTGCCCTATGTGGTCCTCCCATCCTTCTCCGGGCGGATTCCGGTGTACGTGGTCACGGTGACGGTGTATGCCCTGATGTTCGCCTTCCTGCTGAAGCCGGTGGAGCACGCCTACACCGACGAGAAGATGGTGCTGATCAGGGGGTTCATCAGGATCAACAAGTTCAACGGCAGCCTGATCGAGAGGATGATCGCCATCACCCTGGTCTACGGGCTGGCCATCTGCCTCGCCACCGTCATCGCCACCAGCTACGGGATACTGGAGGACGTGTTCAACCTCGGGAAGGACGTGATCACGTTCTACATGAGCCTCGGTCTGCTGGCGTTCTTCCTCCCCTCGATGACCTTCCTGTGGTACGTGGAGCGCAGCGTCACCGTGCCGGTGGGCATCATGGCCGAGGCCTCCAAGAACTTCATCAGCGACGAGTACGGGGAATCCAGCACCGAGTTCGAGAAGAAGTGCAGGGACTTCCTGGACTACGACACGGAGATCGGGGATCTGGCCAGGTCACTGGTCAAGATGACCGGGGACATGGAGACGTACATCGGCGACATCAAGTCCCTGAACAGCCAGCAGGAGAAGTACCGGGTGGAGCTCAGCGTCGCCAAGAACATCCAGGAGTCCTTCATCCCCGACAACTTCGCCAGCATGGACGGCAAGGGCGTCACCATCGGCGGGTCCATGGATGCCGCCAAGTACGTGGGCGGGGACTTCTACGACTTCTTCATGGTCGACAACGACCACGTGGGCCTGGCCATAGGCGACGTCTCCGGCAAGGGGGTCCCCGCCGCGCTGTTCATGGCCGTCACCAAGTCACTGCTGGAGAGCAACACCCATCCCGGTCTGGCCCCCGGCGAGATCATGGCCAAGGTGAACATCCACCTCTGCAAGAACAACGATGAGAACATGTTCGTCTCCGCATGGTTCGGGATCCTGGAGCTGTCCACCGGGAAGCTGAGGTACACCAGCTGCGGCCACAACCCGCCGGTGCTGATGAGGATGGGCAAGGACCCGGAGGAGATGGAGATCCCGCCGTCCCTTGTGCTGGGTGCCAGGGAGGGGGTCAAGTACACCACCTTCGACCTGGAGATGCTGCCCGGCGACAGGATGCTGCTGTACACCGACGGGGTCACCGAGGCCAACGACAACTACCGCGGGTTCTACGGGATGGAGCGCCTAAAGAAGATGATGAGGGAGTGCGCCGGACTGGACCCCATGGTCGAGATCGGAGCGATCCGCCAGGACATCTCCGACTACACCCACGGCGCGGAGCAGTTCGACGACATCACGATGCTG
>CAYZSQ010000136.1:0-3409 GCA_964479785.1 uncultured Methanomassiliicoccales archaeon | reverse complement strand
TGAGGCTCTCGTCCAGGAGGAACCTCCTGATCCCCACGTTGAGGACGCCCTCGGAGTCGGTGTACGGGACGATCTCCTCGCCCACCACCAGTATCCTCCTGAATCCGTCCCGGACGCTCCTGAACGGCCTGACCTCCTGCTCCCTCTTCTCCCGGTCCGGGATGGCGTAGGCGGATTGGATGTAGTATCTGGCATCCCCCCTGTCGGCGACGAAGTCGATCTCCATCCTGACGACCTTGGTCCCGTCCCCGTTCCGGACCCGGGTCTCGACGACCCCCACGTCCACCAGGAATCCCCTGGAGCGCAGCTCGTTGTAGACGATGTTCTCCATGATGTGGGGCATGTCCATCTCCCGGAAGTTCAGCTGGGCGTTGCGGAGGCCCACGTCCTCCGCGTAGTACTTCACGGGGGAGCCGATGACCCTGCGGCCCTTCACGTCGTATCTTTTCGCCTTCTCGAAGAGGAAGGAGTCCTCGATGATGTCCAGGTACCTGTTGACCGTGTCGTCGGTGATGTCCCGTCTGTACTCGGTGCGGAGGGTGTTCGACAGCTTCAGCGGGTTGGTGAGCGAGCCGGCGGTGGAGCACAGGACGTCCATCACCAGGGTGAGCTCGTCCGGCATCCTGATCCTGTGCCTCTCCTCCATGTCCCTTCTGTAGACGTGCTCCATCAGATCCCGGAGGTACCCGGTCCTCTGCTGGTCGGTGGGCATCAGGACGGTCTCCGGCATGCCCCCGTATCTGCAGTAGGACATCCATGCGGTCGCCTCGTCGCCGTCGAAGGCGTCGAGGAATTCGCCGAAGCTCAGGGGATGCACCCTCACCTCGTCGCCCCTGCCGCGGAATTGGGTGCGGATATCGCTGGACAGGCCCATGGAGTTGCTGCCGGTGACGTAGACGTCTAGGTTGGACATCCTCTGCAGGGTGTTGACCGCGTCCTCGAAGTCCGGCACGTACTGTATCTCGTCCAGCAGGACGTAGTACCGCTCCCCGGGGTCCGGGGTCAGGCCCATGATGTGCTCCACCAGCGCCAGGGCGTCCCTCAGCGGCCTGCTGAAGACGTCGTCCAGGGATATGCCGATGATGTGGTCCTCGGGGACGCCCTCGGAGACCAGGCGGTTCCTGAAGAGGGTGAACAGCAGATAGGACTTCCCGCATCTCCTGATGCCGGAGACTATCTTGACCTTCCGGTTCCATCTCCTGACCAGGAGCCTGTCCAGGTACCTGTCGCGCGGTATTTCCATCGGTGTCCACCCCAAGTCGAAATTCCACGTAATGTTACGTGTTTTTTCGATTAAATACGTTATGACAACCATCGCGTCCAGCCGATGTGCGACATACAACGGCGAATATCTGCTACCAGATTCCTGGTAATTCGAACCGCCTTTATGTCGTCCTCGGAGATTCACGGGCGAGAACATGAGCGGACTGGAGAGGGCATTCGAGGACATCAGGGCCGGGAGGCCGGTGCTGGTTTACGACTTCGACGACAGGGAGAGGGAGACGGACATGACCGTGGCGTCCCAGTTCGTCACCGCCGACACACTCAGGATGATGAGGCGGGACGCCGGCGGGCTGATCTGCACCACCACCCCCGGGAGCCTGGCCCGGGAGATAGGGCTGCCCTTCATGTCGGATGTGTTCTGGGATGACGCTGACAGGTATCCGCTGCTGAGGGCCATGGCCCCCACCGACATCCCCTATGACAGGACCAAGTCCTCCTTCGGGATAACCATCAACCACCGGGACACCTACACCGGCATCACCGACGCCGACCGCGCCCTCACCATCTCCGCCTACGCGGAGACGATCTTCTCCGGGAGACCCCTGGAGGAGATCCGCGGGGAGATGGGGGAGAGGTTCAGGGCCCCCGGGCACGTGCACCTGCTGAACACCACCGAGGACATCCTGGTGGACAGGAAGGGGCACACCGAGCTGTGCACCGCCATGATGTACATGGCGGGCGTGAAACCATCGGCGACCATCTGCGAGATGATGGGGGACGACGGCGGCTCCATGCACAGGGAGGACGTGGAGAGGTACGCCGAGGAGAACGGGTACGTCTTCGTCACCGGCGACCAGGTGCTGGCCGCCTGGGACGATTACGTCGGGAAGAACGGGAGGCCCTGAGCCGTGACCCGGGTCATGGCCACGGGGGTGTTCGACATCATACACCCCGGCCACATCTCCTACCTGGAGCAGGCCCGCTCCTACGGGGACGAGCTGGTGGTGGTCGTCGCCAACGACGACACCGTCCGCCGCGGGAAGCACGAGCCCATCACCCCGGAGGCCATGAGGGCCAGGGTGGTGGGGGCGCTGAAGCCGGTGGACAGGGCCATCGTCGGGGGACGGGGGGACATCCTGGACACCGTCAGGTACGTGCGGCCGGACGTTATCGTCCTAGGGTATGATCAGAAGTTCGACGTCTCCGAGCTGGAGGCCAGGCTGAGGGAGTCCGGGCTGGACGGGATAAGGGTGGTCAGGGCCACGGAGTGCGCCGAGGACCTGAACGCCACCCGCAGGATAGTCAGGAGGATAAGGGAGATGGGGGGAGCGCCGTGAAGAGGATAGGGATAGCGGACACCACCTTCGCCAGGTACGACATGGGCCGCTCGGCCATCGACGAGCTGCAGAGGACCGGCACAGGGTTCACCATCGTGCGCCGCACGGTGCCCGGGTTCAAGGACCTGCCCGTGGCGTGCAAGAAGCTGATCGAGGAGGAGGGCTGCGACATCGTCATGGCCCTGGGCATGCCCGGGCCCATGGAGAAGGACAAGATGTGCGCTCACGAGGCCTCCACCGGCCTCATGCTGGCGCAGCTGATGACCAACAAACACATTATCGAGGTCTTCGTCCACGAGGACGAGGCCGCCGACGACGGGGAGCTGGCGTTCCTGATGGACAGGAGGGCCAGGGAGCATGCCGTCAACGTGTACGACATGCTCTTCCGTCCGGAGTCCCTGACCAGGAGGGCCGGCACCGGCCTGAGGCAGGGCTTCGCGGACAAGGGCCCCGTCAGGCAGACCAGGTGATTCTATGAAGGAGTACAGGATTGGAATGGTGGCGGCGGAGTTCAACTACGAGGTCACGTCGCTGATGATCGAGAGGGCCAGGGCCGAGGCGGACTTCCTGGGTGTGAAGATCACGAAGGAGATCAAGGTCCCCGGGGTGTTCGAGATACCCATCGCGGTGAAGAGGCTGCTGGAGTGCGACGACATCGACGCGGTGATAACGCTCGGTGCCGTCATCACAGGGGAGACCAAGCACGACGAGGTGGTGGTGGCCCAGAGCTCCAGGAAGATCATGGACCTTGGATTGGAGTACGGGAAGCCGGTGGGATTCGGCATCAACGGCCCCGGCATGACCGAGCTCCAGGCCCTGGACAGGATCGAGAAGGGCCGCGATGTCGT
>CAYZSQ010000135.1:0-3722 GCA_964479785.1 uncultured Methanomassiliicoccales archaeon | reverse complement strand
GTGGGACGCGGCCAGGGGCCACGACACCGTGGACATACTGCTGATCGGGCTGAGGAGGGGGTTCGGCTCCTTCAACGCCCGCAACCTGAGCGAGGGCGAGCTGGGCGGGGCCCTGAGGCTGGCGTTCTCCGACAGCGACTTCGCGAAGACCCGGCTGTACGACGACACCAGGGCCTGGGCGGACGCCAGGGGCATCCCCCTATGGGACATCGCCCTCTGATCACTCCGTCCCGAAGTCCTCCTCGCGGATCCCGTCGGCGGTCTCCATGATCCTCCTTATGCGGCGCTCCCCGTCCTCCAGGATGGAGCGGCAGCGGTTCCTGAGCACCACGGCCTGCTCGTAGATGGCCAGGCTCTCATCCAGTCCGATGCCGCCCTCCTCCAGCCTCCTGACCAGCCCCTCCAGGGCCTCCATGCTCTCCTCGAACGTCATCCTCTCCACCTGCTCCTCGTACTCCGTCATCTCGTTACCTCCTTGACCTCCGCGGAGGCGGAGCCGTCGCTGAATCCTATGACGACCCTGCTCCCCTCCCTCAATCCTTCGACCGACGTCACCGCCCTCCCGGTGGGGTCGGTCACCAGCCCGTACCCCCTGGAGAGGACGCTCCGCGGGTCCAGGCCCCTGAGCCTTCCGTCGGCGCTCGCCAGGGCGGCGCTGCCGGATGAGACCTTGTCCGACACCGCCCTCTCGGCCCTGGCCCACAGGGACTCCACCCTCCCGGAGAGGGCCTCCATGCGGGAGAGGGCGGCGGAGGGCGATAGCCTGGCGTCGGCCACGTCGAACCTCCTGCGCATGTCCGCCACCTTCCCGTTCAGGGCCGCGTCCATCCTCCCGGACAGGTCGTCCAGGCCCATGGCCGTCATGGCCAGCTCGGTGCCGGCCGTCCTGGGGGAGAGCCTGGCGTCGGCCCTCTCGAACCTGTGGCGCATCTCCCTCAGGATGCCCTGCAGGGCCCTGGTGGCCCTGGCCATGTCCTCGGACACCTGCCTTGACACCTCCGCCCTGTCCCTGAGGATGAGGGCGGCCGCCCCCGTGGGGGTGGGGGCCCTCAGATCCGCCGCGAAGTCCGCTATGGTGAAGTCGGTCTCGTGCCCCACGGCGGACACCACCGGGGCGGACGAGGACGCTATCGCCCTGGCGACCCTCTCCTCGTTGAACGGCCAGAGGTCCTCCAGGGAGCCCCCTCCCCTGGCAACCACTATGACGTCCACCCCGTACCTGTTCAGCAGGTCGATGGCCGCCACGATGGTGTCCGCGGCGCCCTCGCCCTGGACCATGGACGGCGCCAGGACGATGTCCGCCGGGAACCTGGAGGCGGATGTGGTGATTATGTCGTGGATCACGGCGCCGGTCTCCGAGGTCACCACGCCGATCCTGCGGGGGTACGCGGGTATCGGGCGCTTCCTCGACGCATCGAACAGCCCCTCCGACTCCAGTCTGCCCTTGAGCTCCTGGAAGGCCAGGAAGAGGTCCCCGATGCCGGAGCGCCTCATGGTCGCCACGATGAACTGGTAGGCCCCCCTCTGGACGTAGATGTCCACGCTGCCGAACGCCGTCACCCTCATGTTGTCCTTGGGCTCGAAGTCGATCCTCTGGCGGGCGTTCTTGAACATTGCCGCCCTGATCTCGCTGCCCGAGTCCTTCAAGGTGAAGTAGTAGTGGCCGGAGCCGGCCCTAGTGAGGTTGGATATCTCCCCGTCCACCCAGATGTCCCTGACCGCGGGGGAGCCGGCCAGGATGTTCCTCGCCCTGTTGTTGAGCTGCGTGACGGTGACTGTCTCGGGCATCGGCGGTTAATCTGCGGGATGGTATAGATTACTTGGCGCCCCCGCACCGACCGCCCGCGTCCGGGGTCGATGCGAAGTGCCATCCCGCTCACGACGTCGGGAACCTATCTTATACTCACCCCGGGATTGAGAACCATGAATCGCTCACACATAGTTGCGGCGACCGCGGTGGTCGTGGTGCTGGCACTGCTCATCAGCTACGCGACGCTGACCACGGAGGAGCCGGAGGATGACGGCATGACGTTCACCCTCCTGTCCGACGGCACCGCCGCCCTCAGCGACTACACCGGCGAGGCGAAGAGCCTCGTCATCCCGGAGACCGTGGAGATCGACGGGGTCGAACGCACGGTCTCCACGATCCTCTACGGTGCGCTGAGCTACAACGATTCGATCACCCATGTGACCGTACCCGCCGGGGTCACCAACATCGTCACATCGGCGCTGTTGATCCCGTCATTGCTATGGATAGAGGTGGACGACGGCAACACCACGTACTCTTCCGTCGACGGGGTGCTCTTCGACGAAGACGGCACCAGGCTGTGCCAGTTCCCCTCTGGGAGGACCGGGGCCTACACGGTGCCCGACGGGGTCACCACCATCGGGGACGCGGCGTTCGTCCTCTGCTCCCTCACGGAGGTGACGATATCCGACAGCGTCACGACGATGGGGATGTCCGTCTTCATCGACAGCGCCGATCTCGAGGTGATAAGGATCGGTTCCGGACTGTCCTCCATAGGCAACTGGTGCTTCATCCACTGCCCGTCCCTGGGTTGGATCGAGGTGGATGAGGCGAACCCCCACTACGACTCCGTGGACGGGGTGCTGTACAGCGAGGGCATGGAAACCCTGCTGCGCTACCCCCAGGCCAGGGGCGGCGCCTTCGAGATACCCTCGGAGGTCACGTCCGTAGGGCTGTACGCCTTCGCGTACAACTCCGCACTCACGTCGGTCACGATCCCGTCGAGCGTCACCAGCATCGGGGTGTGCGCGTTCTTCTACTGCTCGGGCCTGAAGGAGATCGTCATCCAGGGCGACGTCCCGACCGTGGGCGAACTGGCGTTCTACCTGTCCGACGGGACGGGGACCGTCTACTGCACGGTCTACGGACCGGAGGGGTGCCTGGACGGATACAAGGGCTCGGACACGGTGCTGTACTATTCCATTTGACTCGGACGAGGTCCTGGTCGACGGGATGGGGCCCGCCTGCTGGCATACCACTCGTCCAAGGTGGATGCATCGTACTCCGTCGGCGAGGGCGTCATCGATGCCGGTCTCGGCACAGGGGCCACCGCGGTGTACCGCGAACTGGAGGATGTCCCCGAATCGGGAATCGGCTGAACGACCGGCATTGTGTTTGGGCCGGGCACGAGGCCCGGCAATGGTTTCAAGAGAAGATGCTGACGGGGTCCTCGAGCGGTTCCGCCTCGGCCAGGGTGCAGCGCAGGATGTATGCCGTGTACGGGTTACCGTTATCGCGCACACCGGTGTACTTCCAGTTGACATTGTCGTCGATCCCGCACCAGCCTGTGGACGTTATCCCGTCCTCGATCCAAACCCAATAATAGCACTCGACGGGACCGTAGGGGGTGGCCACGACCTCGATCGGAGTCGGATCGGGAGCGTCGTACATTTCGAACATGACTCTCTCATATGTTTCGATGAACACTCCGTTCTCGTAGTAATGGTAGATCGGATTCCCGTCCTCGTCCACATCGGCGATGGCCTCTATGACCAAAACGATCGACGTCCCGTCGGTCCGTTCTTCGAAGGTGATCACGAGGGCGTAGTCCCCCGGTTCCTGGTCGCGGAACTCCCCTGTGCGCTCCAGGACGGAGCCGTTCACGAGGGAGGATGCGATGAGCTGGTATATGATGTAGGAATCGCCCTCGCTGACATGGACGAAGCAGTAGACCACCCCGTCCAGGATGCCCACG
>CAYZSQ010000134.1:0-3725 GCA_964479785.1 uncultured Methanomassiliicoccales archaeon | reverse complement strand
GCCCTCTGGTGGCGGATAAACGTCCAAGGAAACCTTTTACGGGGGGACATCCCCCCGGTCAAACCCTGTGAAACTCCTCGCTTCTTCTCAGCCCCTTGACATGTCGCCATCCCGACGCATCGTTCCGTACGCATGTGTGCGAGGTGGACCGAACACGGGTGTGAGTGCCGATCGGCATGGGGCGGTGGATCCCGTGGTCCGGAACGCGTGAGGGATGGACCGGCGACCTTCGCAAGGAACACCGGGGTCGGTACCGACCGTCCGCGGTGGAGTAAAAGACAAGGAAGAGCGGTCCCGACGACGCGGGAGCCGCTCATGGTTTATGATTGGGTTTCAGCCCTTGATGGCCTTCACCAGCGCGCGTATGTTGTCCGCCGGGGTGCCGATCGGGACCCCGCATCCTGCGGAGATCACGTTGAACCCGGCATCCCTGCTGGCCTTGGCGGCCTTGTCCACATCCGCCGGAGTGCCCTTGAACAGCGGGAAGGCGCATCCCACGTTGCCCACGAGGCATCCGCGCTTCGCGGCTATCTCCACCGCCTTCTCCGGCGGGACCTTCTCCTCCACGGAGATTCCGGTGACGCCGGTGTCCAGCATGTAGGGGATGATCGGCGCTGAGTCCCCGCAGATGTGGAGGATGCTGTATCCCTTCTTTCCGCTGAACACCTTCTTCACGAACTGCCCGGACTGTGCGGTGAAGTCGTCGGGGGACAGGATGTCCGTCGATGCCGAGGGCTCGGACATCTGGACCAGGTCGGCCCCCGCCTCGTACAGGGCCTCGCCGAAGGCCTTGCAGTATGGGGTGATCGTGTTCACCCACTTCTGGGGCATCCCGGGGTCGGTGAACACCGCGAACACAAGGTTCTCGGTGTTGACCAGGTGACCGGTCACCGTGAACGGTCCGGTGTTGCCGCCGATGATGACGTAGTCCTCTCCGTGGGTCTTCTTCATTATGGTCATGGCTTCCTGGGTGACCTTCAGTCTCCCGCTGTTCACGAACTCGTCGATGTCGGGGAGCTTGGACTCCAGGTCGTCGTACACGTTGTTGATGGGGTCGAACTTGTAGGGGTGCCCCTTCAGCATGGGCGAGGATGTGGGCGTGCCCATGTCGATCGGGCAGCCGAAGGCTTCCGCCTCGCCAGTGAGGCAGAACGCCGCCCTCACCGATTCGAGACCGAAGTGGTCCGCCTGGGCGCAGGCGAGCGTGGCCATCTTCTGAGGGTCGGAGTGGGCCTCGGGCCAGGAGGCTCCGCAGGCCTTCATCATGTCTATGGTGTCGCAGGTGGTGAAAACCGCCACCGGCGGCCGGTCTAGGGACTCCTGGTGCAGTGCTGCTAGGACTCTGTCCCTGCATGTCATCGTCATGTTCCTTCCTCCTTCTGGGGTGTCATCCCCATATTTCCCCGCCTGGGGATCGGTGGTCATGGTGATACCCGATGCCGCAGCTCAACATCGAATTCACAGTAGATAACCATGAATTCGAACATGTTCGGGTCGGCTCACATCGGACCGGGGCGGGGTGCGCCCCCGAGGGGGCGCGTGGACGGGGATGTCCCCGTCGTTCAGGTGCGTCAGTTGGTCTCCTCCGTCGCCGCGGGGGCAGGCGCGGGCTTCTCCTTCCCCGATCCCTTCTCAACCGAGAGGAAGGCGCAGATGCATCCGATGACCATCAGGAAGAAGGCCATCATCCACAGTGTCTGGTATTCGGCCAGCACTTGGTCGCTGACGACAAAGCCGGCCACGGTGATGAGTATCGCCCCTCCGGCGAAGGGGAACAGGTTGAGCGCCGCCGTGGACGTACCCGCCATGGCGATGGGGTACAGCTCCTTGATCTGCGCGTACGAGACCACGAAGAATCCTCCGAAGAATCCGAAGAGGAAGTTGATCGCGGCCTGGACGCCGAAGCTGTACATGGTCTCGGTGCCCGAGGTGAGCCAGATCACCGCCCAGACGATGGTGTACGCCACCGCCCCGACGATTATGACCTTCCGTCTGGACTTGAACACCCGGTCGGACAGTCTGCCGGCCAGGGGGCAGCCGATGACCATACCCACACCGACCATGGTGACCATCAACCCGGCGTCCCCGGAGCTGAAGTCCATGACCCTCTGGTAGAACGACCCGGCCTGGGACGCCTGCCAGAGCATGATGGTCCCGTAGGTGACGAAGAACCAGATGGCCAGCGGCCAGAACTTCCTGCCGCTGAGGAACGTGGCCTTGAGGGCCTCGGTGACCTTGATGCTGGGTGCCGATGTGGACTCGCCCACGGGCTCCCCGGTCTCCTCCGACACGATGGACTCGATGCTCGGGAGGTCCTTCTCCAAGGGGTGGTTGCGGACTATGAACCAGCAGAGCAGGGCGATGACCGCGGTGACCACGGCCAGGAAGATGTACGTGTTCTGGATTCCCAGACCGTCCATCAGCAGGACCATGGGGGTCGCGGCGGCTATCCCACCGACGTTTCCGACCAGCAGGAGCACCCCGCTCATGGATGCGAACTCGTACTTCCTGAACCAGACGGCCAGGACCTTCATTATGGGTATGTAGACGACCGCCGCGCCTATGCCTATCACGAACTTTCCGACGATCATCATGTTGAAGTCGCCGATGGTGGCGGAGTAGGCGCTCAGGATCGAGCCCACGGCGATAAGGAAGATGAATATGGTGGCGGCCTTCCTGGGACCCATCTTGTCCGTCAGGATGCCGCTGGGTATCTGCATCAGGGTGTAGGCGTACAGGTACGCCGAGGCCAGTAGGGCCACCGAGGCGGCTCCCACCTCGAAGTAGTCCTGCATCGTCTCGGAGATGGCACCTCCGGTGGTTCTGTGGAAGTAGACGAAGAAATATGCTATAGCTAGCACTATGAAGATGGCCCATCTGTAGGACAGCATCTTCTTCCTCTTGTCGGGATCGATGGTCATGTGTTACCTCCTGATGTGCGGCATCGGGGGTATCGGACCACGATGAATGGATGGGTCTCGGAGGTATATCTAGGAAGTCTCGAACATGTTCGGACCTTCCTGAAGCCGTCGAGCTCCATGAAGAACCTGAAGATGTTGCGCTCCGCGTAGCGGAGGGTGGTGTTCAGCGAGGACTTGGAGCAGCCCAGGGTGTCGGCCAGCTGGTCCAGGCCCAATGCCTTGGGGACGTCGTAGTAACCGGACTCCCAGGCTATGGTGAAGTACAGCTCCTGCCTCGGTGTGAGCACCGCCTCGTGGTCGAACCTCTCGCTGGACAGCTTGGTGAAGACGTACCCCTCGGAGGCCATCATCCCGGCCAGCCTGTGGATCTGGGTGCTGGAGGGGCCGACGACGGTCCACTCTATGGAGGAGTCGGTCCGGGGGATGGCCGAGGACAGCAGGCAGCCGGACTCGCTGACCAGTTTGGCCAGGGGGCAGGTCCGGTTGGTGACCATCGCCATGTACTTTCCGGCCTTCACCTTCACCACGGAGCACTCGCCCTCGTCGAAATGGAAGTGGCCGGTGCTCACCGAGTCGCTGTCGTCGAGGATGCTGATCACGGAGTACCCGGTGCTCTCGTTCTGCATGCCGCAGCTGACGATCCTCACGCTGAGGCCGTCCCTCCCGAAGTCGATCGGAAGGAGCCTGTGGCAGGGAGGGTGGCCTGACCTGTGAAGCTCCTCGCGGTCCAGCAGGAATCTGCAACGGTGCATTGGAACTTGATATCGGCATCACCGTATTTGAATCGATTTCGGTGACCGGAAC
>CAYZSQ010000133.1:0-3741 GCA_964479785.1 uncultured Methanomassiliicoccales archaeon | reverse complement strand
TCAGGATAGAGCTCCTTGAACACCGGAATGGCCCCGTATCTGCCATCCAGGTAGGAGATTATGATCTTCCTGTCGATCCTCTCCCTGAAATCCTCCAGAGAGTACATGCGTGAATCGGGCCCCTGCCTCTCCACGAACCAGAACTCATCACGTCTGAGGATGTCCAGCTCCAGGAGCATGACCTCGTGGGTGGTGAACACCAGCTGCCTCGACAAACCGGTGGCCATCCTCAGGAAATCCCTGATGAACCTGCGAGTGAGCTGCGGATGGAGGCTACGGTCCAACTCGTCTATCACAAATGTAACGTCATGAATCTTGTTGCGCTCGGTCACGGGCAGGAGATCGAACAGCCTCCTGGTCCCGTCCGACTCCTCGTTGAACTCGAACCTGGCCCCGTTGTGGTCGAACACGGTCCTCTCAGCCACCAGTCCATCGCTGTAGGACAGTCTGATGCATCCGCTGGGGGAGCGGATCATGCCCACGCCGCCTTTGCGGAGCTGCTGCTCGAATTGCGTCGCCAGGGCCGGAGGCACATCCGGCGGGAGCATGTCCAACCTCTCGTAGCCGATGCCTGTGATGCCCGTGGCGTAGGATCTGAGAGCATTGCGCACATACTCGTCGTGATCGGGATGGACCGTCACAGGAGCAGGCATGCCTGCGCCCAGGATCACCAACCTTCCGGCGAACCAGTCCATGGCCGTGCGGGCTGTGGAGAACAGGCCTCCGTTCGGGTCGTCCATCCGTGCCAATAGGGGAAGGAGGAGGTCGCCTCCGCCCGGACGGAGCATGTCCCGCATGACGTCGAGCTTCTGTGATGCGGACGGGTCCTTCCAGTCATGTGACACGTCCCTTCCGTGCCTGTCGAACAGGCAAACATCGCCCTCGGTCATATCGTGGAGCCACTCGTCCACCACCTCTCCGGTCTCAGCGATGACGTTGAAGCCGTATGCCAGCACGGAGTCCCCGGAGGTGAAGACGAACTCGAATCCCGTGGGCTCGGACCTGTTGGAAGGGTCGTTCCTATTCCATGACTCGGCCGGTATGGGGACACCCGCCAAGATCTTGGTCTGAGCGTCAAACATGGCCCGGACGAGATTGGTCTTTCCGGAGGAATTCGCTCCGAAGACGGCGGCCGCGGTGAGCACCTTCCTGCCGCCGACCCTCCTCACATGGGAGGGGTTGTTCTTGACGGAACCGGCCAGCATCGAGAGTCTCTGGACCTGTCCGAAGGAACGGTAGTTCTCGACTCTGAACTCGATGAGCATCATATCACCATTCGAAAATATCGAATTGTATCTCTAATATCAAGATTAGAATATAAGCATAACTCTGAATCATTTATATTGATTCGAAATCATCGATTTACATCATCTTCAAGCCGAACCCTCTCGATCGGATCTCTGAACGGGTCAGGATGCCGACCGCCCGCTCTTCCGGGCCTCCTGTCCCGACCCCCTTGGGTTCTGGCACCGATCTCCGGACGCGTCGAGGGGGTTATATAGTTGAACACTTGTTCACATATTCAAGTGAGCAACCATGAAGGCCACATTCAAACTGGAAGGACTGGACTGCGCCAACTGCGCGGCGAAGATCGAGAACGACGTCAAGAAGATCCCGGGCGTGGAGGAGGCCACCGTCGCGTTCATGACCCAGAAGATGACCATCGTCGCCCCCGACGACAGGATGGACGCCATCATCGAGGAGGCGACCAGGATAGCGAAGAAGGTAGAGGGCGACGTCGTCGTCAAGAGACTGAAGTGAAGGCGGTAGCTTGAGCAGATTCGCATGGAGGATGGCCGTCGGCTTCGCGCTCTTCGCCGTCGGCCTGTACCTCCACTACATCGTCGGAGCCTCGGAGACGGCGCTTCTGCAGCTGGCCGTCCTCCTGCCTGCGTACCTGATCGTGGGCTACGACGTCCTCCTGAAGGCGGCCCGCAACATCGGGCACGGCCAGGTGTTCGACGAGAACTTCCTGATGACCGTGGCCACCCTGGGCGCCTTCCTGATAACCGTCATACCCGGTGTGGAGGACGTCATGTTCCCCGAGGCCGTGGCGGTGATGCTGTTCTTCCAGGTGGGGGAATGGTTCGAGAGGCGCGCCGTGGGCAGGACCAGGCAGTCCATCTCCGAGCTCATGGACATCCAGCCCGAGGTCGCCCACGTGCTCAGGGACGGCTCCCTGGAGGATGTGGACCCGGAGGAGGTCTCCGTGGGGGACATCATTGAGGTGCTCCCCGGTGAGAAGGTCCCCCTGGACGGCATCGTCAGGAACGGATCCTCATCCATGGACACCCGCGCCCTCACCGGCGAGTCCATGCCCAGGGACGTGTCCGAGGGCGGCGAGGTGATCTCGGGGACGGTCAACCTGACATCCAAGCTGACCGTGGAGGTCACCAGGGAGTACGAGGACTCCACCGCCGCCAAGGTGCTGGAGCTGGTGGAGGAGTCCGTGTCCAGGAAGGCCCCCACCGAGAGGTTCATAACCAGGTTCGCCAGGGTGTACACCCCCGCGGTGGTGGCGGCCGCCCTGATCATCGCGGTGGTCCCCAGCATAGTCACCCTGGATTGGACCACGTGGGTCTACAGGGCCCTCACGTTCCTGGTGGTCTCCTGCCCCTGCGCGCTGGTGATATCGGTGCCGCTGAGCTACTTCTGCGGCATCGGAGCCGCGTCCAGGATGGGCATCCTGATCAAAGGCGGGAACTACCTGGAGGCGCTGGCCAAGACGGACACTGTGGTGTTCGACAAGACCGGCACCCTCACCCAGGGCAGGTTCGAGGTGTCCATGGTGCACGCGGTGGAGGTGGAGGAGTCCGAGCTCATCGGCACCGCCGCCAAGGCCGAGTCCGTCTCCAACCACCCCATATCCAGATCCATCATCGAGGCCCACGGCCGGAAGGTGGACGCCAGCGAGGTGGAGTCCGCCGAGGAGATGCCCGGCATGGGCGTCAGGGCGGTCATCGGCGGCAGGACGGTGCATGTGGGCAACCACAGGCTGATGAACCACATCGGCACCGCCTACTGCGACGAGGAGGTGGCCGGCACCAACGTCCACGTGGCCGTGGACGGGGAGTACCGCGGACACATCGTGGTCTCCGACATGGTGAAGGAGGACGCGGCGGCGGCGGTGGCCAGGCTGAAGGCCATCGGCGTCAGGAGGACGGTGATGCTCTCCGGCGACTCCGCCGCCATCTGCACCGAAGTGGGCTCCAAGCTGGGCATCGACGACATCAGGTTCGAGCTGCTGCCCGCCGACAAGACCGACATCCTCGACAGGATCATGGCCGACTGCCCCGAGGGCAGGACCGTGGCCTACGTGGGGGACGGCATCAACGACGCCCCCTCCCTTGCCAGGGCCGACGTGGGCATCGCCATGGGCGGACTGGGGTCCGATGCGGCCATCGAGGCCGCGGACATCGTCATCATGGACGACTCCCCCTCCAAGATCCCGTCCTGCATGTTCCTCTCCAGGAGGGTGAACAGGATCGTGATGGAGAACATCGTCTTCGCCCTGGGAGTGAAGTTCGCCCTGCTGGCCCTGACCCTGGTCGGTCTGACGGACATGTGGATCGCCGTGTTCGGGGACGTGGGCGTCTCCATAATCGCGATCCTCAACGCCATGAGGTGCATGGAGACCTCCAAGTTCAAGGTCGAGGCCCCCTCCGGGACCGCGTCGCGGGAGACGGCCTGATCCCATCAAACGCCCGGCCTGTTATCGAAGTGGCCGGGCAACTTCCCTTC
>CAYZSQ010000132.1:0-3777 GCA_964479785.1 uncultured Methanomassiliicoccales archaeon | reverse complement strand
ACCTGGTGGCCCTGCCGGGATTCGAACCCGAGTTGTTGGTTCCGAAGGCCAACAGGATATCCTCTACCCCACAGGGCCATCCCCCACTACGCACTAATCAAGATAAAGGTACTGGGTCGCCTCCACGCCCAGACGGTGCGCGCCGGCGTCACCGGGGAGTGTGCTGGTCCAGGACGATCTCGTTGTTGCGGACCTTGGTGCACAGGCTCTTGGACAGCATCCCCAGCTCCATCCAGGCGGCGTCGAACACCCCGTTGGGGCACAGGCAGGGCGCGGACAGGGACGCCCTGACCTCCGGGTCCACGATCCTGCTGCCGGCGAAGCTCGCCGCATCGTCGACGGTGATCCTCGTCAGCTTCTCCGCGTACTCCCTCACGTGGGGGCAGTCGGTCTCTATGCCGACGTCGAGGTCCCCGTCGTCCCTAAGGGAGACGGTGATCTTGTGTGTCTTGCTGCAGGTGTTCATCCTCACCGTCACTGTCGATGTCATTCCGATTCCTCCGTCCGTTGTGGCGGTCCTTCATACCGACGTCCGCCTATTCAAATGTGGGTCCGCCGGCCGGACGCCCGGGCGGGAGACCGGGGATCGGGGCCAGACCGAGGGTGTCGACGGCCGATGGGACGGATGCATCGCTGGCTGATTTTATCATTTTTAAATATTTTGTAATCGATGTCCACCCAGTGATAGCATGAAGATAGCGCAGATCGCTGGATTCCTGGGTAGCGGGAAGACCACTGCCCTCATGAAGATCGTCGACGAGCTCGTCAACCGCAAGCACAAGATCGCCATCGTGGTCAACGACGTGGGAGACATCAGCGTGGACGCCAGATTCATCGAGGCCCACGGTCTGAAGGCCAAGGAGATCTCCGGCGGCTGCATCTGCTGCCAGATCGCCGGATCGTTCGCCGAGACCCTGGCCAAGCTGCACGACTCCTTCGACCCGGACATCGTGATCGTGGAGCCCTCGGGCGTGGCCATCCCCTGGGGCCTGAAGAGGGCCGCGGAGTACTCCGAGGCCAAGACCGAGGTGGTGATCGAGCACGCGCCGGTCATAACCCTCGTGGACTCCACCCGCATCGAGGTGCTGATGAAGGCCGTCAAGAGGCTGGTGGAGACGCAGATCAGGGAGGCCGACATATGCTTCGTGAACAAGGTCGACGCGGCCACCCCCGAGCAGATCAAGGCGACCGAGGAGGCCATCAGGGAGATGAACCCCACGGCGGAGGTGCTGCACATGTCCGCCACCACCGGCGAGGGCATAGTGTACGCGGCGGAGGCCATAGAGGGGAGGACGTCCCCCAGGTACGACGAGTCCATGGAGGAGGTCAGGCTCCAGAAGGCCTATGGAACGGAGTGATAGCATGCACGACGGACACGATCACGAGCACCACGATCATGACCATGAGCACGATCATGACCACCCCCACCACGACTACGACTTCACCGAGGTGGACCACGACGCCGACGGCCTGGACGAGAAGCATCCGATCGACGACGACAACCCCGTGGCCGAGGGGAGCAAGCTGCACCTGGAGATCCACCGCGCGGTGGACGAGCTGGGTAAGTACGCCATAGAGCTGGACATCCACTCCGACGGGGGCATCCCCAAGGACACCGTGGTCGAGTTCGTGGACGACCTTATGAGGACGTCCACCCAGGCCTGCCTGGATGCGGGCGCGGACCTGATAGGTCACGTCAAGTCCTTCGTGAAGGTGGGGGAGCAGAGCATAATGTTCAGCATGGTCCATCCGGAGATCCCCACGGTGATCCAGGACCAGGTGGGGGAGGACACCGTCAACGACGCGCTGTTCGTCATGCACCTGATCGTCCACGGCATATGGGACGACGTCATCAGGGACTGCACCCTCGATGTGCTCCCGGGCATCGCGGAGAAGTGGGGCGTCCCATACACCATACGGGCCGACTTCTACGACACGGAGAAGTCCATAGCCCATCACGAGAAGTGAGCGGAACCGGGGCTCCCGGCCCCTCCTTATTGGGACGGGAGCCCTTCCGCGATCCCTCTGTACAATCGCAGAGACCTCAGCCGCTCCAGAACGCCGACGGCCTGGGACCAGTCGTCGCAGTCCACCACCTTGGAGTCGAACCCGTCGATTTCCACATTCTCGTAGGACTCCGGGCCGGTGAACCTCAGCAGCATCACCCTGTAGGACCTCTCCTCGGTGCCGGGTCTCTTGCGGCCGCCCACCACCGACGCCCCCAGGTCGTTGGGGAAGCGGTAGATCTTGTGGAAGCGTCCCGCGTCCATGCAGCCGCACTTGCAGTCCGCGTTGAGATCGATCGTGTACTCGTCGAATTCCATTCCGATACCTCCTTCACTTGTGGCCGTCCTCGCCGTCGCCGGCAGGGGGCTTCGCCAACGAGCTATGATGGAATCGTCATCAAACCTTAAAGCGGTTGTGAGACAGAGGATGCTGGCACTGTGTCCCGGGCTGCCGACCGGAACGGTCATGGACCCAGGCTACCCACCGGCACGACGCTGACCCCGTCCGGGCGGGTGTACCCGTGCTGCACCCCGGTGAGGATGGCCAGGAACGCCGGTCCGCCGGCCCTCGAGGTGTCCACCTTGTCCCTCAGCTTCAGAAGGTTCGACGCGGCGGCATCGAACTCGGAGCTCCCCAGCTTCACCTCGAACGCCCCCCACCTGCCGTCCGGCAGCTCCGCGATCACGTCGACCTCGTAGCCGTTGTCGTCGGCGACGTAGTAGGTCCTGCCCCCCAGGGGCTGCAGGTAGACGCGGATGTCGCGGAGGCACATGGACTCGAACAGGAGGCCGGCCATCTCGATATCTGTCGCCAGCCTGCCCGTCGACGAGTCCAGGGCGGCCACGGCCAGGGAGGGGTCGCACAGATGCCACTTCGGCTTGGTCCTGAGTCTGGTCCTGGACCTCATGTGCGGGTTCCAGGCCTCCAGGTTCTCCGTGACGTACATCCGGTCCAGGCCCTCCAGGTACCTGGCGAAGGTCGGCGCGCTCACGAGGTCCGACACCGAGTTCACGTCCCCGAGGATCCTGGAAACGGGAGCGGCCGTGGACACGTTCCTGGCTATGGACCTCAACATCCTGGACGCGACCGTCCTGACCGTCTCCAAGCCCTTACCCGGAACATCCTGCCCGGTATCGCCGCGGCGCATCACGCGGGGCATGTCCCATTCGACCAGGGAATCCAGATAGTCCCTCGCGGCCAGGCCAGGGCCCTCCCCGGATGCGACGGCGGCCGGCCATCCGCCCCTGCATATGGCGGCGATGATCCCGTCGAAGTCCAGATCGGTGCTGGACCCGCCGGCCTCCCCGTCGAACAGCGACCTCATGGACACCTCCCCCGAGGACTCCCCCGACTCGTACAGGCTCATGGTGCGCATCGTGACGTTCGAGAACCTCCCCGTCCCCGGGTGGAGGATCCTGTCCTCCGGCGGCGTGGACGACCCCGTCAGGACGAAGCGGCAGCCAGGGTCGTGGTCCACCGCGAACCTCACATGGTCCCAGATCTCGGGGACGACCTGCCACTCGTCGATCAGCCTGGGGTACTCCCCGTCCAGGAAGGAGCGGGACCCGGTCTGCCCGGCGGTCTCCACATAGGATCTGATGTTGGCATCGGACAGATACAGCGCGCTGCGGCAGAGGTTCTCCGCGGTGCGGGTCTTGCCCGAGTACTTCGGACCCTTGACCACCACGGCAGCCTGCCTGCGGAGCCGGTCCTCCAGGTAGCTGTCCACGACCCTCGGCATGTACTCCCCGGACATGGGTCCGACATGGG
>CAYZSQ010000131.1:0-3821 GCA_964479785.1 uncultured Methanomassiliicoccales archaeon | reverse complement strand
ATCCACACCGCCCAGCACGACACCCTCGTCCACGAGGTCATAGTCACATCCCCGCTGGGCATGGTCCCCAGGGAGCTGGACGCCTGCTACCCCGCGAACTCCTACGACATCCCCGTTACCGGGGAGTGGAAGTGCGAGGAGAGGCGCATGATCCGCGAGATGGTCGGCTCCCTGATCTCCCAGGGGTACGACAGGGTCATATGCCATCTCGGCGAGGACTATGAGCTGGTGGAGGGTCTGGTGGAGATGGAGTGCACCGCGGTGGGCGACCCCACCTCCCCCAAGTCGCTGGAGAACCTGGACAGGGCCCTCAGGGACGCCACCAGGGACATGGAGAGGGTGGACTGGTCCATCGACAGGGACGCGCTGGCCAGGAACGTCCTGGAGTTCCAGTTCGGCAGGGAGGTCTCGGACCTCCTGATGGACGGCTCCACCCACGCGGCCGGGAAGTTCCCCTACTGGAAGTTCATGAGGGACGCGGAAGGAGGGAAGATCCAGATCGGGATGATGACCCCCGAGAGGGGGATGATGTCCCTGACGTTGGATGGGGCGGAGATCGTCGCACCCACCGGGCGCGGCGTGGTGGAGATGACGGACTTCGAGCTCAAGGGCAACCTGTTCGCCGTCGGCGTCGTGAACGCCGACCCCGGGATCAGGATAGGGGACGAGGCGATCATCGTCTGCGACGGGAAGGTCCGCGGGGTCGGGGTCGCCATGATGTGCGGGCGCGAGATGACCGACCTGAAGAGGGGCATCGCGGTCAAGGTCCGTCACAAGGCCAAGCTGTGAGGGTGTAGCTCCTTCGGACCTTTTTCGGGGTTTTCGGAACATAGCCAGACGTTCCGATAAGGGGTACCTTTTTCGGTGCACCCCCCTGATTCCGTTTAAATACCGTCCCGTGAATCGAGATAGTGAAGACAACAAGTGTGCATCACCCGCTGCGCTTGGCTGTCCTCGAGGCGGACGGATTTTCTCAATCCATCCATCCTATCCACCGCCCGCCTCGGTTTTCTCACCCTCGCTCGGCGGCGTCCTCTGCATCGGACTCCGCGGAGTACCTCGCGGAGAGCTTGCTGACGGCATAGCCGCACAGCAGGCCGACCACGATGCAGACGATGGTGGCCGCCAGCATGTCGTCGGTGTACTGCATGGCCCCGTCGGCGCACACCGTGATTATGGATCCCACCATGAGCCCGAGGATGCAGTAGTACGTGGACCTGCGGTGGTCCCTGATGAGGCGGTCCACCGCCTTCGCGAGGAGGAGCGCGCCGACCACGAACCCGATCCCCAGGGGGATCAGGGCGACGATCCTTTCGGACAGACTGGACAGGTCCGTGTCGCCGATCAGGCCCATCAGCGGGGTGTAGAGGCCGATGGCCAGGAGGATCGCGGCGCCGCTGAGCCCGGGGACCACCTTCGACAGGGCGACCACGGCGCCCACCACGAACAGCAGGATCACGCTCAGCAGGTCCAGCTCCATCAGAGAGATGCCGAAGTCCGACGTTCCAGTGAACAGGAACGCCACCATGACGGCCAGCCCCGCCGCGAACGCGACCATGTTGAGACAGGACACCGGGGCGGTCTCGCCCTTGTCGCACATCCTCCTGACATCGGGGATCTGGCACAGGATCAGCGCCGCGAAGAGGAACATCATCGGCACCTCCCAGTCCTGCAGCAGCAGGTTGATGGCCACCGCGCAGACGGCCAGCCCCGCCACTATGCCCAGGCCCACCGGGACCACGAAACCCAGGTCCTTCAGCAGCCTGCCCCTTATGTCGGCCAGGTCCGCCACCAGCCTCTCGTAGATCCCGAACACCACGGCTATCATGCCGCCGCTGGCACCCGGCATCATCGACATGAATCCGACCAGCCCTCCCACGAGGAAGTCCTTCAGGGCCCTGCCGCTCATGAGGGGCCCTAGCCCCTGCATCGTATATGAATGGCGCCCATCGGTCAGCACCCATGAAAAACCAATATAGGCGCAGGGACATCGTCCGATCACTATGGCAGACATCATGATCCGCAAGAGGAAGAGGATGAGGGGCAAGGAGGTGAAGGCCCTGGCCAGGGAGATGGAGGACATCTTCGGCGTGCCGCTGTTCACCGAGGAGGACGGCGTGGACATGGCCGAGAGCTCCGATTTCGACCTGATCTTCGTCAAGGGGGACATCCTGGGTCTGGTCAGGGAGGGCAAGCCGTTCCTGACCATCAGGGGGATCCTCAAGTACAGGCCCGACAGGAGGGCGGTGACGGTCGACATGGGGGCCGTCCCGTTCGTCACCAACGGGGCGGACGTGATGGGCCCCGGGATAACCGACGCGGACCCGGAGATCGCCGAGGGCGACCTGGTCTGGATAAGGGATGCCAGGAACGGCGCGCCCCTGGCAGTCGGAGTGGCCATGCGCACGGGCGCGGACCTGGCGTCCAAGCAGCCCGGCAAGGCCATCAAGACCATCCATTTCGTGGGCGACAAGCTCTGGAAGACCGGTGAGTGACATGCGCTCGAAGGTGGTCCAGGACCCGGTGCACGGATCCATCGAGGTGGACGGGATCTTCCTCGACATGATGGACCGCCACGAGATGCAGAGGCTCAGGAACGTCAGGCAGCTGGGCCTGGGGTACCTGGTGTTCCCCGGCGCCCACCACACCAGGTTCGAGCACTGCCTCGGCACGTACCATCTCGCGGGCAGGATGGCCGGCGCCATCGGCCTGGGCCGCGAGGATTCCGACGCGGTGCGCATGGCGGGGATGCTCCATGACATATGCCACCCTCCGTTCTCCCACTCCCTGGAGCCGTCCATGGAGGAGGCCACCGGGATGGACCACATGGAGCTGGCCAGGGCTCTGATCATGGGGGACGTGCCCAACCGGCTCCCGTGCCTCGAGGGGCTGCTGGACGGCGTCCCGTCCATCGCGGAGGCCATCGAGGCCGCCGGCATCTCGCCGGAGGCGGTGTGCGGATACATCTGCAACCCCGAGTCCACCGGCCGCGAGGTCCTGGACAGGTTCTGGGACAGGCACGAGTACTTCCCGTCCAAGGACTACGCCCACCAGATCATCCACGGTCCGGTGGACGCCGACCAGATGGACTACCTGATGAGGGACGCCCACCACACCGGCGTGTCCCACGGCACCATCGACACCGAGAGGCTGATCAAGACCATGACCGTGGCCAACGACCGCATCGTCCTCCGCAGGGGAGGGATAACCGCGGCGGAGGGCCTGATGGTCTCCCGCTCGCTGATGTACACCACCGTCTACTTCCACGAGACGGTCAGGATAGCGCAGAGGATGCTGGCCAAGGCCGTGGAGGCCTCGGGGGTCGACCTGTCCGACCTGTACCTGCGGGGGGACGCCGACCTGATGCGCATGGTCGCCGACTCCGGCGGGAAGCCGGCCGAGAGCGTGCGCAGGATATCGGCCAGGATGCTGGACAAGAAGGCCTTCGTACTGTACAGCGAGGACATGACCGACGAGAGGGCCGAGGTCCTGCTGGGGTACGCGGGGCGCGAGGGCACCAGGAACCTGGAGGCCGAGGTGGCCGACGCCGCGGGCATCGACCCGTTCCTCGTGGGCGCGGAGGTCACATCCAGGTCCAACCTCCAGGGAAGGGTGAGGATCGGCAAGACCGACGTGGCCATCGCCGACGACTGCGGGCGCATCAAGTCCCTGGCGAGGTTCTCGCCCATCGCCAGGGCGCTGCAGGCCAGGGACCCCTACGGATGGGCGGTCCTGATATCCGCGCCGGAGCGCCACCGGGAGGCCGTCCGCAGGGCGACGGCCAAGGTCCTGGGTTTCTGATCAGCCCTTTATCACGCCGA
>CAYZSQ010000130.1:0-3821 GCA_964479785.1 uncultured Methanomassiliicoccales archaeon | reverse complement strand
GATGTGAGCGGTGTGTACAAGATGGTGGACCCGGCCGGATTTGAACCGGCGACCTCCGCCGTGTGAAGGCGACGTCATAACCCCTAGACCACGAGTCCGATACAACCCCGAGAGCGAGATTCTATTTAACGTTGATGTGACCCAGAATCGCGATCGCATGAGGGGGAAGTCACCGCCGCCCACGGAGGTTGAAGGAGACAGATCGGAGGAAACACAATGAGCATGTTCCGGGCGACGGTTGGATGTATAATCCAACCATGTCTTCAAGGTATATAATCATTTCTTGGACTGGATTCGCACCGGATACAATCGCATGGAGAACCGACATGGTGGGCCCGGCCGGATTTGAACCGGCGACCTTCGCCTTGTAAGGGCGACGTCATAACCCCTAGACCACGGGCCCGCAGACCGTCGTAAAGATAAGCCGTATTTAAACAGTTGTGCATCCGAAAAGGGTGTTCCTTTTAAATAACATGAAACCCTTGGCGGGGATATCGCGATTGTAGTCCAGCGGTTAGGACGGGAGCTTCCCAAGCTTCTGACCCGGGTTCGATTCCCGGCAATCGCACCATCCTTCTCTCTAATCCGGATTTCGGCCAGCCCTTCCGTCGACCTCCGATAGGACAAAAACAGGGGTTTCCGGCCCGAGGGCCGTAAAGAGTTTGAGGTGCCGTCACTCGACGGTCCTGATCCTGATGGACTGCTCCACGGGGATGACGAAGATCCTTCCGTCGCCGGGGTTGCCGGTCTCGGAGAACTTCTTGATCGTGGCGATGACCTTCTCGGCCTCGTCGTCGTCCACCACGGACTCGATCTTCACCTTCTCGATCTCGTCCACGACGAACTCCCCGACCCTGGTGGTGAACGTCAGGCCCATCTGCTCCCCGCGTCCCGTGACGTGGGTGATGGTCATGCCGTTCACACCGATGTCCCTGAGCCCGTCCTTGACGCACTGCAGCCTCTCGGGTCTGATCACTGCTACTATCATCTTCATCCTGATCACCTCACATGTTGTAGGAGGGCTCTCCGTGCTCGATCACGTCGGCACCGATCATCTGCTCGCTCTCGGTGAGGGCCGCACCCTTTCCGGTGACCTTCTTCATGACGATGTCGATGACCTTCATGAGGACGAAGGACACCACGAAGCAGTACACCAGTGTGACCACGATGTTCACGATCATTCCGCCGAGCAGCGAGAAGCCGCCGTCGATGACGCTGGCACCGACTCCGTCCCAGTAGTAGACCGAGAAGATGCCGACGGCCAGCGCTCCCCAGATACCGCCGATCCCGTGGACTCCCATGACATCCAGCGCATCGTCCACTCCGGACTTGTTGCGCATGAAGATGATGCCCAGGTAGCAGATCACGGCCGCGATGGCACCGATGACCACGGCCGCCCAGGGGTCCACGAACCCGCATCCGGGGGTGATCCCGACCAGTCCGGCCAGGACTCCGGCGCACAGACCGGTGACGTTGACGCGTCCGACGTGGAGGTACTGGATCACGATCCACACGATGACGGACGCACAGGATGCCAGCAGGGTGTTGACCGCGGCGAGGACGACGATCTCGTCGAAGGCGCCCTCGGATCCGCAGTTGAATCCGAACCAGCCGACCCACAGCAGCATGCATCCCAGGAACATCAGGGGCACGTTGTGGGACCTTCCCTTGGAGATCCTGCTGCTCCTCCTTCCGATGGCGATCGCGGCTGCCACTCCGGTGATACCGGAGCACATGTGCACCACGGTCCCTCCGGCGAAGTCCTGGGCGGAGAGTCCGATGGCCGCCAGCCCGTCGGACAGGAAGCCTCCTCCCCAGACCATGTGGGCCATGGGGGCGTAGACCAGGAACGACCAGAGTGCCAGGAAGATGAGGATCGCGGAGTACCTCACCCTCTCCGCGGTGGCACCGAACACGATGCACGAGGTGACGATCGCGAACATCCCCTGGAAGATCATGAACTCGTAGGAGGGGATCCCGTCTCCGTCGGAGATCGACAGTCCGCCACCGAAGATCGCGTCCAGGTTACCTATGAAAGACCCGTCGCCGGACAGGGCGAGGGAGTAGCCGACGGCCCACCAGATGATCCCGACGAGGGCCATGACGCCGATGCACTGGGCCATCATCGACGTCATGCTCTGCTTCCTCAGCATACCGCCGTAGAACAGCGCGATGGCAGGCGCCATGATGAACACCAGGATCGTGCAGAGGAACATGAACACCGACGACGTCGAGTCTATGTTCTCGCTCAACGCGGCGGATACCTCCGGCATGATGAATATCGTGGCCGACAGAAGCGCGACCAGCCCCAGTACGGCCTTTCCGATCAACTTCAAGATTCATTCACTCTCCGTTCTTTGCATCTCGCATCTGAGATGAACTAGACAAATGTCTAATCATATATGAGTTTAACCGACGAACATCTTTTCAAACGTCCATTTAGTAGAGTGATATTGTATAATTTCGACCGTTTGCGATGATTTGTACAGCATTCGGCGTGCAAATCGGACGGATGCACGATCGGCGAGAAGTGTGCGGAAAAATGGGGCCATCCGCCCCCGGGGACGGATGGGTGGAGAAGTGGTAAATCGTTTCCAGATGCTCGTCAGAGCAGGGACTTGGCCTCGTCGTGGGTCATGTCGAGGGCCTTGAGCATGTACTCCAGGGCCTTCTTGCCGAAGGGGGCGCGGGCCTTGGGGTCCTCCATGATCTCGCCGTAGGTGGCCATGGCGTTGTTGTAGTACTCGATGGCGAACTCGGCGTACAGGGAGGCGGACATGGACTCGTCCATCTCGGCGGCCTCGCAGTAGGCCTTCTCGGCCTCGTCGTACTTGTTGACCGAGATGCAGAAGAGTCCGTAGGACTGGTAGTAGTCGACGCGTTCGCCGTCCAGCTCGATGGCCCTCTTGTAGGCGTCCATGATCTCCTGGGTGTCGACCTTGGCTCCGAACATGCCGGAAGCGTAGTTCCCGCACTCGGCCTTGCAGTACCAGACATCGGGGTTGTCCGGCATCTCCGCCGCCAGCTTCTTGAACGCGGTGTAAGCCTTCTTGAAATCTCCCTCGTCCATCGCCTTCATCGCGTTGGCGATCTTCTTCTCGGGGGTTGCCTCTGCCATGTGCTGTCAGTCGGATGATTGAAATATATACCCTTCCGCAAACAGTTATAAAGGTGGGCGAACGGATTCATCACCATGGGTTCATGGGACTTCGTGCTCAGAGAGCCGGGGATGGAGGGGTTCGAACTCCTCGATGGCTATGTGCCAGCATACGATCCGGACAAGGTCCTGGAGTTGAAGGGGCTGTGCCAGCAGAACCTCTGCGGGGACTACGGCAGGACGTGGGCCTGCCCGCCGGGGTACGACGTCCACATGGACGCCCTGGAGGGGCGGTTCACGTCGGCGTTCGTGCTCAAGAGGACGTACATGGTGCCGCCCTCGGAGAAGGACGCCGCCGGGGAGGCCGGCGAGGAGATGCAGGAGGCCGTCCGCAGGACGGTGGCCTTACTGAGGAGGTCCGGCAGGGACTGCATGGGCTTCTCCGACGGCGGATGCAGGTACTGCGGCGTGTGCTCGTATCCGGAGCCGTGCAGGTTCCCCGAGATGGTCGTGCCGTCCCTGTCCGCGCTGGGGGTGGACCTCGGCGCATACCTGAAGGACCTGGGGGAGGAGTTCTCCTTCCGCGACGACCGGGTGACCCTGTACGGGCTGATCCTGGTGTCCGAACCGCAGTGATGGACGGTCCGCCCCGGGAGCCAAGAAGCTACCAATCGCACGCATAACCATTAAAGCGAAAGTCCAAGATAACGGCGCGAAGGTCTGC
>CAYZSQ010000129.1:0-3866 GCA_964479785.1 uncultured Methanomassiliicoccales archaeon | reverse complement strand
GTCGATAGATGTTCGATCGTCCGAAGTGCGTTTGGGAAGGCTCGATTGACCGCGATGTCCGGGGCAATCGATGGTTTGGAGGGGTCGTTTGACCCCCTGAGTTCGGAAGCAGTTCACATCCAGGCGTGCCTTCTCATCTTGATGAGGATGAATAGGAACAGCGGTCCTCCAACGAGAGAACTGATGACACCAACTGGGAGGCTACCGGTACCGACCGATTTGGCGATGGTGTCAGCCACCAGAAGGAAGGCCATACCGAATGCTGCCGAAGCCGGGATGAGGTATCTGTTGTTGGATCCCACGAACATTCTGGCGATGTGGGGGGCCACCAGTCCCACGAATCCTATCGTTCCGGTGCAGCTCACAAGCACCGCGGTCAGCAGGGACGTCAGCACGAGTGCCACCAGTCTGAACAAGTGGGCCTTGATTCCGAGCGTCTGGGCGTTCCTGTCGCCGGAATACATGACGTCCAGCTTTTTCGACAAGGCGAAGATGGCAACACCGAACACCAGTGAGGCGCCGCACATCAACGGGAGCTCATCCCAGCTGACCCGACTCAAGGTCCCCATCGTCCACAGATACACGCTCTGCATGGTGTCGGAGCTGGACGTGATCATGATCAGCTGGTTGATGGAGCTGAAGAGATACATGACGGCGATTCCGGTGAGGATCATCATCATCGCAGACACCTTCTTGACCGTCGCCACCAGGACGATCACCGCGGCCGGCACCAATGAGAACACGAACGCATTGGCCATGGTACTCGCGAATCCGGAAAGGAAGGGAAATATCGAGATCCCCAAGGCGATGCTCAGGGTCGCTCCGAACATCGCTCCTGATGACACCCCCATGGTATAGGGCTCGGCCAGCGGGTTTCTCAGAAGGTTCTGCATCACAACACCACCGATTGCCAGTCCGCCTCCGACGATGATCGCGCCGAGGGCCCTGGGAACGTACATGTTCCAGATGTAGAAGTCCGCGGTTTCGTTCACGATGTTCCCAGTCAGGTGATTGAACACCGTCTCCATGGCCTCGAAGAATGTGGTCTTGAAATTCCCGACGCCGACGGTATAGAAGAAGCATATCACGGTCACTCCGATCATGAGGGCGATGAACAGCAGCTTCCTGACGTTCTCTTTGCGGTAAGCCCTCCTGATGTCTCCATCCTCGACCTCTGTGACACGGCGGAACTGTTCGAAGTTGAGGCTCCTCAGTATATCGCCCCCTTTCCAGAGGACTTCGCTCTGAGGATGAGTATGAAGAACAGTGGGGCGCCGATCGCGCTGATGACAACCCCCACGGCGATGTTGCCGAAGCTCATCGAGATGTAGTCAGATATGAGGATGAGCAGGGCACCCATGGACATGGCGATGGGGATCACGAATTTGTTGTCGGATCCGATTATCAGCCTCACGATGTGCGGACAGACAAGTCCCACGAATCCTATGATCCCAACGAAGGATACTATGGCCGCCGTCATCAGGGCCATGAGGGTCAGCGACAGCGTGCGGAACTTGCGGACGTCTATCCCCAACGACTGTGCCGTCGAATCCCCCAGGGACATGACGTTCAGTTTGTTCGCCAGGAACATCACCAAGATGCTGCCTCCGATGGTGGAGATCGCCATGAACGGGATGTTGCTCCAACTGATGTTGCTGAAGTTTCCGACCATCCAGTAGTAAGCGTTCTGCAGGGTGTCCGCATCGGTGGTCACCATCAGGAATGCCATGAACGAGCTGAAGAACATGGACAGGGCCGTCCCCATCAGGATCAGCGTCGCCGGCGTCATACGAATCCGTTCAGCGATGATTATGATGATGACCGCAGGAACCATGGCTCCGATGAACGCGTTCACAATCGTTCCGGTGGTGCCTGTCAGAGAGCCCACGGTGAGTCCGGTGATGATGGAGGCCATCGCACCGAGGCATGCGCCCGAAGATATCCCTGTACTGTACGGATCGGCCAAGGGGTTGTTCATAAGAGACTGCATCAGTGCCCCGCAGCATGCCAGGGAGGCACCCGTCAATATGGCGACAACCGCATGGACCATTGCCACATTCCAGATGTACCAGTCAGCCCACCAATCGAAGGATCTGAGCTCGTATTCAGCTCCGGTTATGTGCCCCCAGATGTACCTGTAGGCGTCGACTATGGTTATGTCGCTGTAGGTCGTGAGAGACAGCAGTCCCAGTGTCAGGAATATACCGACGATGCAGATCAGAAAAACGATGAACTTCCTGAATGTACTGTGGTGGTACTCCTCCACCATTTCTTCTTTGCTGTAGGTCCAGTTATCAGTCATATTCTACCAGCCGTTGGAAAGGGTTTGGAAAAGTGTTTGAGGGGATTTCGAGAAAGTCAATATCCGGCAGCCTTGGCATCCACATAGTCCTGGTATGAAAGGACGGGCACCAGGTTCTCAACCGTCTGCCCTGCCAGAGGACCGTAACCGGCATCGATGAACGCCTGGGCAACCTGGTCCCCGTAGCCGGCGAACAGTTCAGGATACAGAATCTCGGCCATGTACGCCGTCTTGACCGCCGCAGGCAGCAGGTTGTTTATGAAGTACCAATTCTCGATGGCGTCATAGAAGAATTCCTCGGGATCGTTACCGCTGGTCGGTTCCATGTAGCCTACGACGATCTCATAGGGGTCGGAACCATAGTCGACTGATGCGATGAGCACGTATGCATCCGCGTCCCTGAACTCTGCAAGTGCATCCGATGCGGTCGTTCCCGTAGATGTTCCGGGATACAGAGATGCGAATTCGCTGTTCGTCTGGTAGTAAGGGATCCCTCCGGCCTGTATACCGATGTACTGATTGGGGTGATCGTTCTGACATATCGTGGTTGCGGTTATTGCGAATGTCATGAACACGGACTTTTCATCATCCGACATGTCGCCCAAGGTTTCGCTGATGTAGTCGAAAACAGACAGGGTGGACTCCACGAAGTCAAGGCTGGTGGTCTCCGTCTCTTCTCCGCACAGGAATCCGATGGTGAGGGTTGCCGATACCTGCATCTCAGAACCTGCAACGGCATAGACCAGATACGGAATCTGGGATGCTTCGAAGCTGCTGAATCCAGTCTCGGTCACGCTCCAAGAGTACTGTGCGTCTATGAACACCGCATCGATGGGTGTCACACTATCGACGGATGTGAATGCGTCCACATCGAGGTAGACCATCTGAGAGACAACGTTGGTGCCGCTGAGTGTAGAGTAAGCATTGTCATATGAAGAGGGAGGGCTGGTGTATGCCACGACGTTGCCTCCGGCATCGGCGTACAGAACTGCATTGATCGCATTGGATCCGATAACGGCGATGTTGTTGAGCGGATAGCTGACACTCACATATGTGCTGTTGCCGTCACTGTCGAGACAGGCCACATAAAGGGTGCACTCCTCGCGATCGATTATCTGCTGAAGGAGTGCGATGTCGGATTCGTCTATCTCCCCGTCGCAGTTGACGTCCGCAAGGGGATACTCCTCTCTCCAGTCCGTTATCTCTTCGTCGATGATGGCCTGGACAATTGCCATGTCCTCCTCATCTATCGTCAGATCGAAGTTCGCGTTTCCATATATCATGAGTCCCAGGCCATCGACCTGGAAAATGTTCACGTCGCTGTCGTCGTCATCGTATAAGATTGCGTAAACAGCCACAGCGGCGGCTATGACGACCACAGCAGCCACAACTATTGTCAATGTTTTGTTGGCCATGTTGGTAGGCTCCGGTGGCTGAGAACATGTTTGCGGTTTATATATTTTGGTTTACCTAAATTTATTTAGGTTGACTTGTAAAATGTTTAGGAATACCAAAACTAATAAAATATTACCAACATACACCGCCAGCTATGTTGCAGATCGCT
>CAYZSQ010000128.1:0-3982 GCA_964479785.1 uncultured Methanomassiliicoccales archaeon | reverse complement strand
GACAGCAGGAACAAGCAGAACGACACCGAGCAGCGCTTCAAGTCCGAGCGCCTGGTGGAAATGACCTCCGACATGGAGAGGGTCATGAGGGACCCGATCCTGAAGAAGAGGGAGTTCGTCGAGGGCGAGAAGCTGCTGAAGGGCAAGGCCCAGAAGCTCAAGATGGACTGCGTCATCCTCACCGACGGCACCTACATCGCACTGGCCGGCGCCGCCGAGAGCTACAGGAAGAAGCTCCACTGGGAGGGCGTCACCGCATCGGACATCCTGAAGCTGGCGGGGATCAAGGAGGGCAGCCCCCCCAAGCCCGCCAGCGACAAGGTGCTCAACGCCTACAAGGGGCTCCGCGCCGTCGACGCGTACACCCCGGTGGAGATGCTCAACGCCCTGATCGACCACCCCAACCTGGAGATCAACATCGACCATCTCAGCGACGGCAGCAGCGCCTCACAGATCCGCAACGCCTTCGAGGTCTGCGACAAGAGGGTCAACAGCGTCCGCCCGGACGTGCTGCCGGAGCAGGACTCCTACATCCAGACCATGAGGAGCGTGAAGCTGGTCCTGGAGCCGGACAGGGAGCTGGCCTCCCTGGCGGCCTACGGCAAGTGCAACCGCGCACTGGCCCCGGTGTTCGAGACCATCGAGCAGGAGTACACCGCGCAGCTCACCAGGAAGTACATCGACGAGCTGCTCCACGCCCACCTCACCCGGGACGTCGACACCCAGATGGCCATCCTGATCCTCCAGCAGTTCTGCTACAAGAAGAAGATCGCGGCCAACTTCTCCGAGACCGACAGCAGCATGATCCGCTGCCCGGACTGCGGGAACATGGTCCAGGCCGGACCCAACACAATATTCTGCCCGTCCTGCGGCAAGAACTTCAAGACCGTGTGCCCCTCCTGCGGGACCGCCCAGCAGTCGAAGAACCAGATATGCATCAAATGCGGCTTCGACTTCAAGGAGGGCCTCCAGAAGGCGGAGCGCATGGCCCTGGACTTCCGCATGAGCATGCAGAAGGGCAAGATCGGCCGGGCGGAGAAGTCCCTCGTGCAGCTGAGGGAGGCGTACTCCAGGTACGCCGGGCTGGCGGCCATGGAGGCGGAGCTGGAGAAGGCCAAGACCAACTTCGGCACCATGCGCAAGCTGATCATGGACGCCTACGGCAGGAACAGGTTCTACGAGGCCAAGGCCTCCACGGAGGCCCTGGTGGAGCAGTTCCCGGACGCCTTCAACGACGACCTGGAGCTGAAGCAGAGGTACGGGGACTGCGTCACCCGCTTCAACGCCGCGGAGATGTACTGCCAGAAGGCGAAGGTGGCCGACAGCAAGCAGGCCCGCATGGCCATGTACGTGTCGGCCGTGGAGCTCTGCGCCGACCATCCCACCGCCAGGGCCAAGCTCAGGGAGGACCCGCCGATGGGCCCCGCCGACGCCATGGGCAAGCTGGGCGACAGGGGCTTCGTGATAAGGTTCGAGGCCCCCGCCGAGGACGCCGGCATCACATACTGCATCTACAGGGAGAAGAACTCCCTCCCGAGGGTCACCGAGGACACCCGCCCCCTGGCGGAGATCCCCGGCACCTCCTACTCCGACAAGTCCCTGGAGCCGGGCGTGGAGTACTACTACTCGATCTACTCCAAGCGCTGGGGCATCCTGTCCAAGGACGGGGCCCACATCGGCCCGATCATGATGATCTCCGAGGTGGAGACGGTCACCCTGGAGCAGATCGACGGCGGGCTCCGCATAATGTACGAGAAGCCCAGGGGGGCCACCCGCGTCCGCGTGTGGAGGACCGAGAGCACCTCCACCTCCGGCATCGGCACCGAACTGGCCCTGAACGGCCAGACGGTCTACGACGACATCGGCCTCCAGGGCGGGAAGAAGTACGTGTACCTGTTCGTGGCCGAGTACGAGAACAGGAACAGGATCGAGAGGTCCCAGGGGGTCATGTTCAGCGGCACCCCGGTGGACGCGCCCAAGCCCGTCAAGGACATGAGGATCAAATGGAACAAGTCCGACGGCACCTTCACGGCGAAGTGGAGCACCACCGAGCACGTGGACCTCTACTGCAGCCCCAAGAAGATAACCATCCCGGGCAACATGGTCAAGATGGACGACATCAGGTCCTGGATGACCGAGATCAAGCCCATCGTGGAGTACTCCGACGGGATAAGGTTCTCCCTCCCCGACGGCACCGTCCAATACGTCTATCCCATCATCCCCCGCGGGAAGGTGGGGATCAAGGGCACGGAGACCCTGCTGGCCAACCTGAAGCCCTTCAGGGACGTGGAGAAGGTTCTCAGCAACAAGGACTGCGTCATCACCATGGCCTGGCCGGACGAGGCCGTGGAGGCCAAGCTGGTGATCTCCAACACCGAGGCCAAGAACCTGGAGGACGCCGACGCCGAGATCAAGACGGTCAGACGGGAGGAGTACATGGAGGAGAAGCAGATCCGCATCCCCATGGGGCGCTCCCCCAAGAAGTGCATCAACATCTTCGCCCTCTACAAGATCAACGGCGAGATGATCCCCTCCAGGGGCATCGCCATCGACGTCTACTCCGCCGACTCCAGGAAGGTGAGGTACACCGTGAAGCAGGAGAGGGGCGGCATGAGGATGGAGTTCGAGACCGACCAGGACGTGGCGGAGCTGCCGCCGATCGTGGCGGTCCAGGTGAGCTCCGGCATCCCCCTGAAGAGGGTCGACGGGGAGATCATCTGGAGGTCCCACAGCCCCGTGCCCATCTCACAGGGCAGGGGGTCGCTGACCGTCCAGTGCAAGGCCCTGGAGGAGATCTCCAGGATGAGGCTGTTCTTCGAGAACGACGGCGACTACAACCTGTTCAGGTTCATACACCCGCTCTACGGCAGGAGGAGCTGACATGGCCAGGAAATCCAAGGAAACCCATACCTCCTCCCACAGGGGCAAGGAGTACATCTGCCCCTACTGCTTCTCGCAGGTGGACCTGTCCAACGTGCACTACCTGTGCTCCGGGCAGTCCTGCGCGAAGACCTTCGCGTCCACGACGTCCAGCACGAGGAACGCGGAGCTCATGAGATACGTCTCCAGGGACGGCCAGAACGAGATCGACCCGGAGAAGAGCCTGTTCTACGGCAGGAACCCGGACAGCCCGGACGCGGTGGTGGCGAAGCAGCACATCATCCGCAACTCCTCCGGCCTGTGCGACGTCTGCAGGAGGCCGGTGTACACCAGGGTGTGCCCGGTCTGCCACAACCTCATCCCCCCGGGGGCCGAGGAGGACGGCAACAGGATATTCGTGATCCTGGGCCCCAAGGGGGTGGGGAAGAGCCACTACATCGCGGTGCTGATCAACCAGCTGAAGAACTACGTGTCCGCGGAGTTCAACGGCGTCCTCAACGCCGCCACCGACGGCACCACCCTGAAGTACCGCAACATGTACTACCACAGGCTGTTCGAGGAGAAGCGCAAGCTCCTGCCCACCAAGTCCTTCGACGTGTCGGACGAGAGCAGGGAGCCTTTGATCTACTACCTGAGGCTGTTCGACCAGGACTCCCCCAGGGTGTACACCTTCGCCTTCTTCGACACCGCCGGGGAGGACCTGGTGTCCACCGACAGGATGCTGTCCCTGAGCCTGAACTCCTTCATAGCCAAGGCCGCCGGGATAGTGTACCTGGTGGACCCCCTGCAGATCAGGTACGTGAACCAGAGGATCCACGTGGACAACAAGCCCCCGGTGGGGCCGGACGAGTCCGACATGCTCAACAACGTCTGCCAGGCGATCCGCACCAACGCCAAGATGCGCGCCAGGGAGAAGATAGACATACCCATCGCCGTGTGCCTGACCAAGAGCGACGTGCTCTTCAAGGTCTCCGAGAACGAGGAGGAGGACAAGGTCCTGTTCGGACCCAGCTCGTCGCTCCACATCCCCAGGGTCCACGGGAGGTACGACAAGGAGAACTTCGACCAGATCGACGCCGAGCTGGAGGAGTACCTCCGCAGG
>CAYZSQ010000127.1:0-3986 GCA_964479785.1 uncultured Methanomassiliicoccales archaeon | reverse complement strand
CCGAGTTCGTGCTCTCGTCCTGACGGAAACATCGCGGTCCCGGGCATCCCCCGGGCCGCACTTCCCTCTGAATTCTCACACAGATTCCGATTCGTCCGATGCCGTCGATGGATTTGTGCCACGGTTCAGCATCCAGATCGCGTTCTGGGCCCCTGGTTCGTGGTGTATCTGGCTCTGACATCGTCAGACAGTGCGTGGGCAGAGCCATCATCCCGATCGTGCCTTGTGCATCTCCTGTATGACGTCGTCTGGCAAGGCGCCCTGGAGTATCACATGCGGCCTGCCGCCGTCGTCGACTATCCTGCAGTCAACGCCGTAGACGTAGCGGATCGTCTCTTCGGTGATCACTTCATCCGGAGTCCCGACTCTGTAAATCCTGCCGGGAATGCACATCATCACGATTCTGTCCGCATATTTGGAAGCGATGTTCAAGTCATGGCTGATCATCACCACCGTCATTTTGTTCTCAACGGCCAGTCTGTGGAGCAAATCGGCGACTTGTATCTGGTGCCTCACGTCCAGATTGGAGGTTGGCTCGTCAAGGATTAGTATCCTGGGGGTCTGGGCCAGACCTCTGGCGATGGCAACCTTCTGGTGCTGTCCAGCTGACAGTTCGTCAAAGTTGCGGAGAGCGAGATGCCTGATGCCCATCATGTTCAGTGTGCGCTTCACCACCTTCATGTCCAGATCGGAGGTGGCACCGAACCTCTGGTGCGGATGCCTTCCCATCAGGACGGTGTCCAGCACGGTCATGGTGAAGGCGTCGTTGGATGTCACGGGAACATAACCCATAACCTTGGAGAGTTCCTTGAGAGGAATGTCTTGAAGGTCGTGGCCGTCCACCGTTATCCTCCCGGAGGTCGGCTTGAGTATTCTGTTGATGCACTTGATCAGAGTGGACTTCCCCACACCGTTCGGGCCGATGATGCACACCAGGCCGGGATCGTCCAGCGACAAGTCTATGCCGTTGAGAACAGGCATATCGCCGTATTGGAAGCTCACGTCCTTTATGCGGATATCCATATCACCAGGCCTCCTTCTTCTGACGAACCACCAAGTACAGGAACAGCGGGCCACCGATGAAAGCAGTGACGACTCCCACTTCGAGCACTGCCGGTGCTATCGCTGTCCTACCGACGAGATCGGCCACGAGCAGAAGGGCAGCGCCGAAGGCCATGGATGCCGGTATAAGGTATCTGTTGTCCGATCCGATGAATATCCTTACCACATGCGGTGAGACCAGTCCGACGAATCCTATAATCCCGGTGAAGCTGACGATGGAGGCCGTCATCAGTGAAACGACCACAAGGCATATCAGGCGGAGTTTCGACGCATCGATTCCAAGGGCCCTCGCGCTCTCGTCGCCAGTGGCCAGCACGTTTATCTTGTTGGACACGCACAGCAGGAACACCGAGCCTATGGCCGTGACCGTGAACATCAACGGGACGTCCTCCCATGTCAGACCTTCGAAGCTACCGACCTGCCACTGGTAGACGGATGCCAGATCATCTGGGTCGGCCCACAGCATCATCACCGTGGTCATGGAGTTGAATATGTACATCACCGCGATCCCTGCGAGAATCATGCTCACCGGGGAGATCTTCTTCGTGACCGATATTGTGGCGATGATTGCCGTCGGGATGAGTGAGAACACGAACGCGTTGGCGACGATGGATCCGGTGGTGCCGAAGATTCCGAATCCATAGCATATCGCGATGGTGGCTCCGAAGGCGGCTCCCGAGGATATGCCTGTGGTGTACGGATCCGCTAGGGGATTCTTCAGGGTGCTTTGCATGGTCGCGCCAGCCACGGCAAGCCCGGCACCCGCGATTATGCCCACAAGGATGCGGGGCAGGCGGAGGTTCCAGACCACATGGTCCGGGATGTACGTCGGGTCTGTCACCGCGGTCGGACCGTTGCCTATCAGGTGGTTCCACAGGAGCTCGTAGGCCTCTATGAAGCCTATGGGGTACTCCCCGACGGTAATCGCCACCCCTGCCACCAGGAAGCATGCGCCGATGCACGCCAGGATGAGGGTCCATTTCCTGAGGATGTACCTCCGGTACCCAGAGTCTATGTCATCCTCGGCGACGTCCTCAACATCCCACCCCGCATAGAGGGAATAATCCTGCGGGACCTCGTCCAGTTCGAAATGACTCTTGTATCCTAGCATCAGGCAGCCGCTCCGGGCGGGTTGTCATGGATATGGTTGCAAGGAGTTTGGGAAGAGGTTTGACAGTTCGTCGATCCCGGATCGGTACCTGACGGAGTCTGGGCCGAAGACGAACTGATCGATGTGGGCGTCCAGGTCATACGACATCAGTCCGGGACAGAATCTTTCGATGTACTCCTCGAAGACAGCACGCCCGTCCAGGTCTTCGAACAGGTCTGGATACAGCCATGTGGCCACGTACACCATGGCCACGATGTTGGACGGTCCGGTGTAGAGCTCGTTCGCTATGAAGTACACCTGGCCGTTGTTGGCGGCCGTGGTGCCCTGGTAGGTACTGGTGACCTTGTCGATGACATCGTAGACCCTTAGCTGGACGTCGGAAGGTTCGTATTCCCATCCGCAGTATCCGGAGATGATGATGAAATCGGGATTGGCTATGAGCGCCCATTCCTGGGTGTAGTCGGGGTACTCACTGGTGGCACTGAGCTGATCTGAAAGATCTTCCGCACCGGCGAGCTCGTTGATCTCGTATTGCCCGGATCCCGGCCCGTTGCCCTCCAGGAGCGTGGGCTCGGTGCTGACTCTGCCCTTGGGACTGATGACTGTGGCCTTCTCCTCCAGACCAGCGGTTCTGTCGGCGATCAGATCGATGTAGTAGTTGCACCAGTCGATGTATTCATAGGCCTTCTCTGTGGTTCCGAGCATGTATCCGAGGGTGAGGACACCCACCATGACGTTGTTGTCCTCCCAGGCGGACAGGCGTATGATGTCCATGGCTTCGCCCACATCTGCTTCCAGATAGTCGGAGTAGGTGCTGGCGGATCCGGTGAAGTAGGCGTCTGCGCCTGTGGCTAGGACGGCCTCGGAGTTTACGGCCTTCCTGTCACCAAGGTCGGGGAGTCCCTGGAACTCGGGGAGCAGGGTCGGCTTGGCCAGAGTGGTGCTGTCCGTGGCCACGACACGGTCCACCGCGCCCAGGAGTCTGACGATTTCGCTGTTGGAAAAGTACATGGAGATTATGGTCTTGATCGGAAGGTCCACCGAGCATGCCTTGTTGTCCACATTGTTGTAGTAGATGGTGAATTCCTCATCGAAGGTGTCGAGGGTGCCGGTGTTCACCGCATTGGAGTAGCGCTCCATGTATGCGATCATGTCCTGTATGTAAGCGATGTCGTCCTCGTCCAGGACACCGTCCTGATTTGCATCGGCCAGGGAAATCCTCTGAGAGACTCCGGAGGCGCTATACCCGTCGTAGGCGATGATGTAGACCTCCTCGGCCTCGCCTGCGATAATTTGTTCCAGTAGGTCGATGTCTTCCTGATCGATGTAGTCGTCGCCGTTCACGTTGCCGTATATCCAGAGGTGGCAGTCACTGATTCCTTCGCTGATGAGGGGTCCGTTCCCTTCCCCATCGTCGTTTGAGACCAGATAGTATCCGACACTGGCACAGACCACGATGGCGACTATGATGATGGCCGCGATGGACTTGATGTTCATTTAATCAGTTGGATTAATCATCCAATCATATTTAAGCTGTTCACGATGTGGATGATATTATGGATGTTAATGCCAACTTAAATCCAAAACCCGTCCAGCATCGTTCATGTCGGAGAGTATCTGAAGGGGATGTTGACCAATTTCTTACCCTTAACACATCGGGCACACATCAAGACAAAGGTCGGCTGTTCGGTGGACGTTTTAACGAGAGGGGGCCGGACATCCGAGTATCACCATTCGACCGTAATGAGGTATCATTAGCTGTCGGTACGCCCCGCGCCTGTACTGCCTGGTCTCCTTGGTCCTCTCGAAGATC
>CAYZSQ010000126.1:0-4002 GCA_964479785.1 uncultured Methanomassiliicoccales archaeon | reverse complement strand
TTCAAACTGTACCTCCTCGACACGGGGCTCCTGATGTCGATGTACTCCGACAACCTGGCCTTCGGGGTCCTGAACGGGGACGTGTACGTCAACCAAGGGGCGATCGCGGAGAACGCCGTGGCCGTCATGCTCAGGCTCCAGGGAAGGGAGCCTATGCACTACGAGAGACGCGAGAGACACATGGAGATCGACTTCGTGGCCGTCATGAACGGCAGGGTCACGGCGATCGAGGTGAAGTCGGGGAGGAACACCAGATCGGCCTCCCTCAACAGGGCGCTGGAAATGGGTGCCTGCGGGATCGTGTTCGGGACCAGGAACATCTTCGTCGACGACAGGGGCGTGGAGCACTTCCCCCTGTTCGCCGCGGCGTTCCTCGACTGCATAGACCTGCAGAGGCTCCCAGACGCCGACCTGTCCGATGTTCGCCTGGCGAACGATATCGCAGGCGGAAGGCCCCGCGGGACGGACGGGTGACTCACCTCGGATCCCCTCTCCCGTTGGGCCGCATGCGCCCCCTGGCACAGCGCTCGGCCGGGAGGGTTCCCCTCCGATCCGAGGTCGGGACCGGACGTCCATAGACTCGGCCCACCCCCTCAGATCGTCCATGGAGACGAGGCGCACCCTGACGTCGCGGCTGTCCTCGGCGACCTCCCTCAGCTCGTCGGTGAAACCGCTCCTCGAGAACAGCACGTACTCGACGTTCTCCCCGCCCTTCAGCGCCCTGTCCGCCCTCCTCATCAGATTCCGCAGCTCGCGCACACCGGCCTTCCTGCGGGTGAACTTGCACTCCCCGGCCATCGTGAACCTGGCGTCCCCCCTTGACACCGTGGCCATGATGTCCACGTCCGTGTCCTCGGCGACCACCCTGCCGTCATCCCCCCTCTCCGGCGCTCCGTCGTCGCCGACCACCGGAACCCGGCCCCACCATCTGCCGCACCAGAGGCACCTCTCCGTGGACCTCACGAACTCGGAGCACACGTCCTCGAAGCGCCTGCCGTAGAACGTGTCCGTCCTCTCCCTCAGGGATTCGAAAGCGTCCTCCGGGTCCCGGTCCAGGACCGACTCGTTGCCGGAGAGGACCGAGTAGTAGAAGTCCAGGAACCCGTCGCATATCCTGTATCTGATCGTCTTCCCGCGGCTGCCGTAGGACGAGTCGACCCCCACCGTGTCCAGCACCCTCAGGTCCGTCAGGATCTCGCTGCATCTGGTCTTGGACAGCCCCGCCCTCTCGGCCAGCGTCTTCACGTCCCCCGCACCGTCGCCGATCGCCGCCAGCACCCGGTCGTAGGTGGCGTAGGGGGAGACCTCCAGCAGCAGGGCGCTCCTGGCCTCGAGGTAGAGCGGCGGGACCCGGCCGAGGAACAGACCCTTCACCGCATCCTCCGGGCTGCCGTACATCGACATCATCTGATGGTACAGGGGGACCCCGGACGCTATGGCGTACATCCTGATCCTGTCCTCCTCCGGGAGGCCGGGGTGGAACAGCCTCGCCTCCGCGTACGGCAACGGACGGAGATGGAGCTGCACGGGGAACCTCTGGAACAGAGGCCTGCTCCCGTCGTTGAGCTCCCGCATCATGGCGGATATCGACGATCCGCAGACGATGAGCAGTATGTTCTGCTCCCTGAGCCTGCCGTCGACGTACCTCATCACCGTGGCCGCCGCATCGGGGAACGTCTCCACGGCATCCGGGAACTCGTCGAGTGCGACCACCATCCTCTCGGTGGGCCGGAGTCCGCCCAGGTAGTCCATGAGACCGTCCAGGTCCCGGATGCCCGCCCGGATGATCCCCCTGTCCTCCCCCGTGCACTCGGAGATGTCCCTGGCCACGTGGTCCAGGACCTTCTCCGGCTCCCTGCCCACCAGATTGATCGTCAGGCTCGGCTTCCCCTTGCAGAACTCCCTGATGAGGGACGTCTTCCCGACCCTGCGGCGGCCGACTATCGCGCAGGTCCTCACGGCGTCCGACGAGTAGTACCGCTCCAGCATCTCCAGCTCCCTGCGGCGGCCGATGAACTCCATGTCCTGTGCATGGCCATATTGTTATAAATATGCACGTAAAAATAGTGTAAAATTATTTTGAACTATTTTTTAGTGTATAATTGTCGTTTGAGCCGGTAGACCGCTGCGCGATGCCCGATGTGCACCTGGCGAACGAGATGACCGGAAGACCTGAGAATCAGACGTAGGTCCGGAGATCATCCGTCCAGGATGAATCCGGCGACATCGTCGATGACGCGGGCGTCCACCCTCCCCCTCCGGAGGTACTCGGCGGGACTCCCCGCGAAAGGCCCGCCGGAGGGCATGAGGAGATGGTTGAGCCCCTCGTACACGGCGAATCTGACGTTGGGCGCCCCGTCCAGGGCGTCCCTCCACGCGCCGAGGTCCCTCACGACGTCCACCTGGATGTCCGCGGAGCCCTGGACGAACATCATGGGCAACGCCAGGGCCCTCGCCGCCGACGCGGGGTCTGAGGAGTCGATGCTCCAGACGTAGCGTCCGGGCTGTCCGAACACGACGATCCCCCTGCGTTGCTCGTCCGACATGTCCGCGAGGGCCGCCGCCTTGGCGAGCTCCCCCTCGGCCTGGCGCAGGGCGCCCTCCGGGTCCGGCGCCCCCATGGCCGCGGACCTCATCTGGTCCGCGATTATCTCCGAGATCCGCCTGGGACTCCCGGCCAGGGATACGATGCCGCAGCAGTCGTCCCCGCACCTCTCCGCTATCGCCGGGGCCATCATCCCCCCGAGGCTGTGACCGATGACGAACACACGGCCGTACCCCATGCCCCTGAGCGACCTCACGGCCGCCACGGCGTCGTCCACCGTCTCGTCGTCGACGGTGATCGAGGCGGGATCGTCGCAGGAGCGGGGACCGTAGACCAGGGTCCGCTTGTCGTAGGTCAGGACGTCCACGCCCTTCGCGGCCAGCCCGACGGCCAGGTCGCGATACGGGGTGTTCGGCCCCACCGTGCCGTCCCTGTCCATGGGGCCGGAGCCATGGACGATGACCGCCGCGTCCCCTCTGGAGAGGGCGGAGACGTACAGGGTGCCTCCGAGGGGGCGTCCCGCGCCTGCGTCGACGGCGACCTCCCTGGCGACGACGCCGTCCGGCAGCGGGTCCATGCCCTCGGGCCGATAGTGGCCGAACGACAGCCCCGTGACCCTCCCCTCGGCCATGCGGACGGTGACGGCGAGTCCCCATTCCGAGTGCCTGCAGCGGACCAGCACGGTGTCCCCACGGCACTCGGAGGATTCGATGCGTTCGAACGCCCCGATGCCATAGGTCTGCATCCGCCAGCAGGCGGTCAGCCCCTGCTCCCCTCCGATCGGGGCGAGTGCCACGTCGTCGCAGAGCCCCAGAAGCGGGCCGAACGCCCCGTCCTCGAGGGCCCTCACGGCCGCGACTACGGCCGAGACCGGGTCCTGTTCTCCAGAGTTCATCGATGGTCCCCATCAGATGGAGTCGGATAAAGCTTGACGTCTGATTCTTCAGATGTCGTGGACGCACGTCCTCGGTTTGATGATCGCTCCAGTAATTTTAATAACATTCAATCTATTGGAGCGATCATGATTGTTTCGGGAGAGCTCATGATTGCTCAGCTATCCGCCGACTATTCGAGTCCGGCCTGCAAGCTGGGGCGCATGGTGGCGAATGGGGAGATCATCAGGCTCAAGCGCGGGTTATACGAAACCGATCCCAACACTCCGCCGTACCTTCTCGCCCAGCACATATACGGACCATCGTACATCTCGTTCGAGTACGCGCTCATGCGTCATAGCATCATACCTGAATGGGTGAGAGTGGTTACCTGTGCCACGTTCAACAAGCGCAGACATAAGAGATTCCAAACCCCCTTGGGCAGATTCTCATACAGCGACGTCCCCGAAGCGGTGTTCGACATCGGAGTGGAAATACTGGAGCAGGATGGACGCAGTTATGCCATGGCCACCGCCGAGAAGGCGGTGTGCGACAAGCTGTACAAGATGCCCCCGACCAGGACCA
>CAYZSQ010000125.1:0-4131 GCA_964479785.1 uncultured Methanomassiliicoccales archaeon | reverse complement strand
AGTAGCGCCTCTTGAGGGCGTCCACCTGGAGGTCGTGGACCTCGTGGCAGGCGTTGACGGCCAGCTCGATGGCGCGGTCGAACTCCTCGCGGGTCATGTTGCCGTCCATCTGGAGGAGGACGATCTCGTCGGTGGAGGGCATGATGGCCAGGGGCACATCCGCCTGTCCGTAGTTGTCCTCCTCCTTGTTCAGGTCCAGGAGCACGTGCCCGTCCGCCTTGCCGGCGGCGATGGCGGGGACGATGTCCCTCATGGGGATCCCGGCGTCGGCCAGGGCCACGGATGCGGCGGTGAGCCCGGCGCACCTGGTGCCCGCGTTGGCCTGGAGGATCTCGATGTAGACGTCGATGGACGCGCGGGGGTAGAGCTCGGTGAGGACCACCCTCTCCAGGGCCTCGGCGATGATCTTGGAGATCTCGATGGACCTCCTGTCCGGTCCGGGCCTCTTCCTGTCGCTGACGGAGAAGGCCTGCATGTTGTACTTGCACTGGACGATGGCCTTCGTGGGGTCCTGCAGGTGCCTGGGGTGGCACTCCCTGGGCCCGTACACCGCCGCCAGGACCTTGTTCTTGCCGATCTCCACGTAGGCGGAGCCGTCGGCGTTGTCGAGGACGCCGGCCTCGATCTTGATGGGTCTGTGCTGCTCCTCGGTCCTACCGTCTATGCGCATGCCGTTCTCGTCAACCAATACCATGTCAGTGTGTCCGCTCATATTCACTCCTCCCCCTCATCTTCATCATCATCGCACTCGCTCTGGGGGAGCTTGCTCTCGATAAACGCTTTGATTCTTTCGGTCAGGTCCCTGGACTGGGCCTGCTCCTCGATCATCATGACGGCCTGGACCGCCACGTCGGCGTCCTCGTCCTCGCCGTCGATCCAGATCAGCCCGTTCTGCCCCACGGTGATGCGGCAGTCGGTCATGTTCTTGAGCATGGAGATCATGCTCCCGCTCTTGCCGATGACCCTGGAGACCTTGGAGTGGGCGATCTTCACCAGCCTCCCTCCCTCGAGCCTCCTGAGTCCGGAGTCCTTCATGGTGACCTGTATCTTCTTGCTCTCGTCCACGGAGAGGACCTTCAGCAGGACCACGTTCCCCATGCCGAGGTAGCGGGACGTGTCGCCGAATTCCACTTTCCAGGGGACCTCGTTCACGTGCAGGGGCGCCGGGTAGGGCGCTCCGATGTCGACGAGCCAGTTGGAGGGGCCGATGTCGACGATGACCCCTATGACCGTGTCGCCGGATGTGGGCATGTAGCAGCCCTTGAGGGGGATGACGCCCACCGTGTTCTGGAACACGTTGCGGACCCCCATCACGCTGGCACGCACCTTGCCGTCCAGCACGTAGGCGTTCTCTCCGGGTTTCATTCCGGTCCCGTCGAGGACGTCGCCGGGCACGACGATCTCGCGCGTCTGTCTGGCGTTTCTTTTCTCCATATCTATCATTCTTCCTTTAACGTAACAAAAATGGTCGCACCCGCCGGCTCAGCTCACCAGCTTGACGGTCGCGGAGCCCTTGGTCTTGTGCTTCAGCTTCTCCGTGAGCTCGGTGATGAGCCCCGCGGGGATCTCCATGAGGCCGATCCACGACCCGTCGGCGGTCCATTCCTCCCTCTCCACCATGCCGTAGTGGATCAGGTCGTCGTAGCAGCGCCCGTAGTCGGAGCCGTTGAGTTTGATGGCTACCTTGCTCTTCTCGAACCTGATGGGCAGGAGCGGGCGGAGGAGCTTCATGGCCTCGTCGATCTCCTTCTCCAGGGGCTTGAACGGGTCCACGTGGAACTTGGCCTCCTCCAGGGCGAGCTGGATCCTCAGCGGGGGGTGCGGCGTCTTGGTCTGCGGGTTGATGGCGTTGGCGGCGATGTAGGCGATCACCTGCTGCCTCTTGGCCTCGAGCATCTCCTTGCGCTGCTCGGCGGTGATCTGTATCTCGCCCCTCTCGACGATCCTCCTGGCGATCTCGGCTATGTCCTCGGTTCCGAAGGCCTCCCTGATCTTGTCCTCCGGCGGCCTGGTCCCCTTGGACGCGTTCTTGAACACGTCCTCCACCGCCATGTAGTCGACGATGTCGTAGGGCTTGCCCTGCTTGATCAGGTCGACGACCTTGGGGTCCAGGAGGACCTCGAAGGTCTCACCGTGGGACTCCAGCCTCGCCACTATGGCGTCGTCGAGGTCCACCATGGTCCTCACATCTTGTCGATGAGGGCGGAGACATCCTCGTCGGTCAGCCTCCTGAACTTCTTCCCCACCTCGGCGATGCCGATCTCCACGGACTCGGACTTGGGCTTCTCCTCGATGGCGGCCTCAAGGGCCCTCAATCCGAGGATGACCGCGTCCTCGAGGCACATGTCGTCCTGGAAGTCCTTCTCGAAGGTCTCCATGACGGCCCCGCGGCCGCTCCCGATGCCCGTCGCCTTGTATGCCACCAGGGCCCCGGAGGGGTCGGTCTCGAAAAGGTGCACACCGAGGTCGTCGGTGCCGGCCACCAGCAGTGCTGTCCCGAAGGGGCGGGCGCCGCCGTACTGGGTGTAGTTCTGCTTGTAGTCGCAGATCCTCTTGACGAGCATCTCCACGGAGATGTGCTCGCCGAAGTTGACCCTGTGGGTCTGGGCCGCCTTCCTGGCCTCGTCGACCAGGACCCTTGCGTCCGCCACGAGACCGGATGTCGCGCATCCGATGTAGTCGTCGATCTCGTGGATCTTCTCCGTGGACTTGGGCTCCAGCAGCCTGCTGGAGGACCTGCGGTCCACGATAAGCGCCACCCCGTCCTTGTACTTCAGCCCGATGGTCGTGGAGCCTTTCTTCACGGCCTCGCGGGCATACTCAACTTGGAACAATCTTCCGTCAGGGGAGAACACCGTGATCCCCCTGTCATAAGCCATCTGTCCGGGTTGCATAATTGCCTGCTCCTTATTCTTACCGCGACTGTGATACAGGGGGCAATATTTAGGTTTGACCGTCGGTGTTCCCGACTCGTTTACGGCGTCTCTGTGGCACCCTCAGTGACGGATACCCGTCCCTCAGGGTCTTCAGGGTCCCGGACGTCCTCACGGACTCGAACCCCTCGCCGCGGGTCAGGGCCTCCACCAGGGCGTCGCGCTCGGAGGGCAGGCATCTCACCACGGCCTCCCCGTCCTGGCAGGTGATCACCTTCATGCTGGGCACGCGGCCGCCCACCATGGCTGTCAGGTCGTCGCGGCGGGTCCCCTCGGGCACCCTGAAGAAAACGTACCGTCTCCTGCCCCTCTCGGACTTGACGACCATGTCGCTCTGAGCGGCGCACCGGGTTTTAACGTTTCCCGCCGCCCCGTCAGAATTTTTTAGGACCGGCAAAAACAACCGATCGAGCAACTTTAGGCGTATGGACTCGGAGAATCCAGACCATCGGAGGGGGTAACGAAACCAAATCCGAATCCCGTAGGTTTCTCTACGGATTCCGTGTTGGATGAATGCTTTTCCGATGGATGAATCATAGCCAGTGCATCAGTTTATTGCATTTTGGTTGGATATAATATAAAATACTACCGATTCCTCGAAAGGGTCGAAAATCCTTCGTAATGTTACGAAGTATCTCGGTTTTTTCTACTGATTAACCTGTTGTATTATATTTTCAGATAATACAAAATTTCAAGATTTTTAGGACTGCTGGCTATGTTGAATTTAAGCTACACTAAAAATTTTAGGCGTTTCAAAAAATTTCAAAACAAAACGTCTTTAATAAAAGGTATACAACTATTTCAATATTACTGCGTAGGGGTTAAAATACCAAGTTCACCTTTTCTACATCATTCCAATTCACCAATTGGTATACGGAGGCAATGATTTGACAAAATCGGCATTGGTTATTGGTGGAGGAATCGCAGGAATCCAGGCTTCGTTGGATCTTGCAGACAGGGACATCCATGTCTACCTGGTGGAGAAGGACCCCTCTATCGGTGGAATAATGTGCCGTCTGGACAAGACCTTCCCGACGAACGACTGTTCCGCGTGCATTCTCTCGCCCAAGATGGCGGACTGTGCTGGACACCCCAACATCGACGTTCTGACCTATCACGAGGTACAGAAGGTCGAGGGAGAGGCCGGCGACTTCAAGGTCACCGTCCTCAAGAAGGCCAGGTACGTCAACCCCAAGGA
>CAYZSQ010000124.1:0-4134 GCA_964479785.1 uncultured Methanomassiliicoccales archaeon | reverse complement strand
TGGTCCCTTGAACGACGACGCTGTATATCCGACTTGCCACCGGGGGTCCCGCGGGCCGGCCGGAGGCGGATGGAGAATCTTATTACATCAATCGGAGATGGCGGGGGCATGATAACAGCGATCCGCAACGCATGGATCGTCACGCAGGACGGTTCCAGGAGCATCATCAGAGGGGATGTCGTGGTGGACGGCGACAGGATCGCGTCCGTCGGCCCCGCTTACAACGGCACCGCGGACAGGGAGATCGACGCCACCGGCGACATCGTCATGCCGGGGATGGTCAACACCCACACCCACGTGGCCATGTCCGTCATGAAGGGGGTCGTGGACGACCTCACCTTCCCGGACTTCCTGGACAAGGTCTTCAGGATCGACTCCGACAGGACCGACGGGGACCTGGCACTGGGGACCAAGCTCGGCTGCATGGAGATGATGCGCGGGGGGACCACCACGTTCATGGACCTCTACTACTCCGAGGACGTCATAGCCAGGGCCACCCAGGAGGCGGGGATCAGGGGGGTGCTGTGCTGGTGCGTCCTGGACGAGGAGTGCACCACCCAGAAGGGCAACCCCCTGCAGAACTGCAAGGACTTCCACTCCAGGTTCAGGGACGAGAGGAAGATCGTCCCCGGGGTGGGGCTCCAGGGGGTGTACGTCTGCAACGAGGAGACCTGCGTGGGCGCGAAGGAGTTCTCGGACCGGGTGGGCGCCCCCATGAACTTCCACCTCTCCGAGACCAGGGGCGAGGTCAACGACCACAAGAGGAAGACCGGCATGCGCCCCGCCGAGTGGCTGTCCAACATAGGGGTCCTGGGCCCCAGGGGCGTGGCGGCCCACTCCGCCTGGCTCACCCTCAGGGAGGTCAGGCTCATGGGCGAGGCCGGCATGTCCGTCTCGTGCTGCCCCGTGTCCAACATGAAGCTGGCCACCGGCGGCGTCGCCCCGGTGCCGGAGTTCCAGAAGTACGGCGTCAACGTCTCCGTCGGCACCGACGGCAACACCACCAACAACACCCTGGACATGTTCGCCGAGATGAAGATCCTGGGACTGCTCCAGAAGTCCAGCCGCTGGGACCCCACCGTCACCACCGCCCAGGAGCTCCTGGACTTCGCCACCGTCAACGGGGCCAGGGCCGTGGGGATGGCCGACTCCATCGGGTCCATCGAGCCCGGGAAGTACGCCGACATCGTGATCCTGGACGGCAAGGCCCCCAACCTCAGGCCGCTGGTCCCGGAGAACATCGTGGCCAACATCGTCTACTCCGGCAACAGCCTCAACGTCAAGACCGTCCTCTGCCAGGGGGACGTGGTGGTGGACGAGGGGAGGATCACGACCCTGGACACCGAGGAGGTCATGGCCGGGGCCGAGGACGCCTGGCGCTCCCTCTGCCTGAGATGATCCACCATGAGGGCGGTGTTCGAGGGGCCCGACTGGGCGGCGCTGTCGGAGCAGGGCCTGATGGCCGTGGACATGCACTTCCACACCAGCTGCTCCGACTCCTTCACCGACCCCGTGGCCGCCCTCAGGCTCGCCGCATCCCGCGGCGTGGGGGTGGCCTTCACCGACCACAACCTCATCACCTCCCTCATCAGGTTCAAGGGGCGGGACCTGCCCGTCCCGCTGATCCCGGGGATGGAGGTCAGCACCTCCGACGGCCCCCACATCCTGGCCTACTTCTACGACCTGAACGACCTGGAGAGGTTCTGGTACCGCTGCATACGCCCCCGGCTCCAGGAGTGCCCATGGCTCGCCCTGAGGGACTGCCCCGCCGAGCGTCTGCTGGACATGCTGGAGAGGGAGAACTGCGTGGTGTCCGCCGCGCACCCCATGGGCTACTTCGGGTCCAACAAGGGCGTGGAGATCTGCATCCGCAGGGGGTTCCTGAACGAGGGGATCGTCTCCAGATTGGACGCATACGAGGTCATATGCAGCGGGATGACCCGGGAGTCGAACCTCCAGTCTCTGAGCTCCGCCCGCCGCTACGGCATAGGCTTCACCGGCGGCACCGACGGTCACACGCTGGGGGAGGTGGGCAACGTGGTGACCGTCTCGGACGCCACCGACATCGACTCGTTCCTCGACGACGTCCGCAGACACCGCGTGGACGTCATCGGCCTGGAGAAGACCGTGCCGGACAAGGTCCGCATGGCCTCCGCCTCCCTCGCCAGGTTCATGATGCATTCGCCCTCCGCGATCAAGGTGCAGACCGCCCAGGCCGTGATATCCGCCGACCGCGGCGCCCGCAGGGCGGCGGAGAGCGTCAGGGATGCCACCAACGGCATGATGGAGACGGCCAGGGAGGCCGGCGACGGTCTGGACTCGATGCTGAGGGAACTGGGGAAGAGGCGCCGATTTCACTCGTGCTCCTCTTCCTCATCATGCTTCCTGGCTATGTACTTCCTGGCGTGGAACAGCAGCATGATCCCCGCCGCTATCAGCAGGACGATCACGTGCTGCCACAGCTCCAGACTGTTGGGCACCAGGAGGATGATCGCCGAATCTATGACCATCACCATCAGGTAGGTGTTGATGTCCAGGAACCTCTGGTAGATCGCGCCCGCCTCCTTGTTGGAGCCCTCCCTCTTGGCGATGTGGCGCGCCCCGGTGATTATCAGCTCGTCCAGGAACTTGACGTTGTTCACCAGGTGGTAGGTGGGCATGGCCAGCACCATGAAGTTGACCACCAGGAGGGTGATGTCCCACATGAACTCGCTCCCGCCGAAGCTGCTGCTGAGCCATCCCGCCGCGGGATCGATGATGAAGTAGAACGCCACCTCGATCAGGACGATAGCCAGGAGGTTGATGTACGAATGGGTCATGCTCCTGTACATGGCCTTCTGGGAGCGCTTGGACGTGGCGAACGCGCGCTCGTACATCCTGTCCCTGGCACAGTTGAGGTTGCAGCATGCCGCGTAGACGGGTTTGGGACACTTTTCCGCGCTCTTGTCCCAGATCTTGTGCGACGCCTTGGTGAGGAACGGCAGCACTATCATGGACACCAGCGCGGCTCCGACCACCGACGTGTAGAACGAGTCGTCCACGACCCCGTAGCTCAGTCCCTCTGCGGCGATGATGAACGCGAACTCTCCCATGGCAGCCAGTCCCGTGGCCGACAGGAACCCGTTCTTCCCGGACTCCCCTCCCACCCAGTATGCGAGGAACACGGTGGCGATCTTCAGGCTGGCGAACAGCAGGTAGAAGATGATGATCGTGCCGATGTTGTCGATCAGCGTGGACAGGGCGATCTCCATACCTATCGAGATGAAGAACACGGCCATGAACAGGTCGCGCATGGGCTCTATCTTGTGGTTGATCTCCTTGCTCTTCCTGCTGGCCGCTATCATCATTCCTATCAGGAACGCGCCGATGGCCATGGACAGTCCGATGTAGATGGACAGCAGGGCCATCCCGAAGGCCAGGCCCACGGAGAAGACCGTCAGGATCTCGTCGGACACGTTGTCCGAGACCCAGTTGATGGCCCTGGGCACCAGCTTGAGGCCGATCAGCAGGCTGACGATCATGAAGATCAGGATGCTGACGATCATCACGATGAGCTCGTTGACGTCCATCTGCGAGCCCGCGATGATGGGCGTGATCATGGAGAGGATGATGACCTGTCCGATGTCCTCCATTATGGTGATGAGGACCAGCATCTCGATGTGCTCCTTGTCCAGGCGGTTCTGCGACTTCAGGACGGCCATGACCACCGCGGTGCTGGAACCGGAGATGATCCCGCCCAGGCAGATGCACTGGACCATGTCGAATCCCAGCATCATGCCCGCGACGATCCCTCCCAGCACCATCAGCGGCAGCTGGATGACGGCGACCTCGATGGCGAACAGGCCCTGCTTGCGTATCTTCCTGAGGTTGATCTCCAACCCTATGCAGAACATCAGCATGACCAGTCCGATGTCAGACAGTATCTCGACAACCTCTTCGCTCTCCTCGCTCACGGTCCACACGTTCGCGATGATGATCCCCGCGACGATGTAGCCGATGAGGGGCGGAAGCTTGATTTTGTTGAAGACGATGGAACAGACCGCAGCGAGCAGCGTGAAAAGTGCCAGACTCGTGAGCAGTGTCAACTCATCCATCAATCCACCGTTTGGAGTCTATCGCCTTTTTCTTTATATG
>CAYZSQ010000123.1:0-4156 GCA_964479785.1 uncultured Methanomassiliicoccales archaeon | reverse complement strand
ATCTGCTCCGCCCTGAGGATGGAGTAGAACGCCCAGGTCCTGATGATGTCGTGGGACTGGGGCCTCAGGGTCATGGGGAACAGCTTCCTGTGGAGCTCGGGGTCCCTCTCCCAGAAGGTGTTGTACAGGGACGACCCGGAGGAGTCCATCCAGGTGTCGAAGACGTCGGTGCATCCGACCAGCTCCCCGCCGCACTCCGGGCACCTCTCCACCGGAGGGGCGTCCATGGTTGGGTCGCAGTAGCACATCTCCTTGGTGGCGCAGACCGCGTGTCCGCACCCGGAGCACTCCCAGACCGGGATCGGTGTGGCGAATATCCTCTGCCTGCTCAGGACCCAGTCCCACTCCAGGGAGTTGGTCCAGTCCTCGAGCCTGATCCTCATGAACTCCGGGAACCAGTTGATCTCCTTCGCCCTCTCCAGGATCCTGTCCCTGAAGTCGGTGGTCTTGAGGAACCACTGGGGAACCTGCAGGTACTCGATGGGGGAGTGGCACCTCCAGCAGATGGAGACCTGCTGGGGGTTGTCCTCCTGCCTGACCATGATGCCCTGGTCCTTCAGGTCCTGGATCGCGGCCTCCCTGGCCTCGAGCACGGTCATGCCGGCGTACTTCCCGGCCAGCTCGGTCATCCTGCCGCGCTCGTCGATCCCCTTCTCCATCTCGAAGTGGTACTTCATCACCCACTCCAGGTCGTCCTTGTCCCCGATGGTGCATATCATCACCGTGCCGGTGCCGTAGTCCATCTGGACCTTGGGGTCGGCGATGACCTTCACCCTCTTGCCGAACAGCGGGGCGATGAGCTCCTTCCCGACCAGCGAGGCCTTCTCCCTGTCGTCGGGGTGGACCGCCACCGCCTTGCATGTGCACAGCAGCTCCGGCCTGGTGGTGGCGATGATCACGTCGTCGGCGGAGCCGTCGGCGACCTTGAACCTGATGTAGTTGAGCTTGTTGACGTTGTCCCTATACTCCACCTCGGCATCCGCCAGTGCGGTCATGCACCCGGGGCACCAGTTGACCGGGAAGTTCGCCTTGTAAACAAGACCCCTGTTGAACAGCTCCACGAAGGACAGCTGGGTGATCCTCCTGTAGTAGGGGGCGTCGGTCTGGTAGTAGATGCTGGGGTCCATGCTCTCCCCCAGGATCTCGAAGTGGTGGGTCATCTCCTCGATGAAGCCGTTGGCGTACTCCTCGCACAGCCTCCTGTACTCCTGCCTGGGGGTGTCCAGCTTCGTGATGCCGTGCTTCTTCTCCACCTTGACCTCGATCGGCGTCCCGTTGACGTCGAAGCACAGGGGGAAGAACACGTTGTAGCCCCGCATCCTCTTGTAGCGGGCGGCGAAGTCGATCAGCGAGTATCCGGTGGCGTGCCCCAGGTGCAGGGACCCGGAGGTGTACCTCGGCGGGTTGTCGATGCTGAAGACCGGTCTGTCTGAGGCCGGGTCGAAGCGATAGACCTCCTGGGTCCTCCACATCTCCTCCCAGCGCTTCTCGATGGTTGAGGGTTCGTACTGTGCCATGGCTAACGGTTGGCGTAGCATCGGGTCCTATAAGGTTTTTATTAAGAGCAATGGCACGCGCGCGTCCAGGCTGGTCCATCAAAAGAATCGCCGGCCGCCGGGCCCTCCGAACCGGGCGTTGATGCGGTCCACCGAACCGAAATCGAAGGTCGGGGGCACGCTGTGATCGATGTCATCGATGAACGAGGCCGCGAACAGCGGATAGTGCCTCACGCCCTTGTCATCGACGAAGCAGTTCCTTGTCTCGAACATTATGCCCCCGAGACCCATGTCCTTGACCGCCCTGTTCAGGGATGGGCAGGCCCTGTTGGATCCGGACTTCACCTCCACCGCACAGACCCTCCCGTCGACGACGATGACGAAATCCAGCTCGGTCCTGGTCTTGCCATCGTGGTAGTAGTACAGGCCACGTCCCCGGAGGGACAGTGCCACCGCCACTGCGTTCTCCGCCAGGGCACCTGAGTTCACCCCCGTGCTGCCGCGGATGATCTCGCCGATGAGCTCCGGGTCGTACAGGCTCAGGAGGAGACCGGTGTCCAGCATGTAGATCTTGAACATGTTCCCGCTGGTGCGCTCCCGGAGGGGCATGTGCATTTCGGAGACCTTCCTGCACATCAGCGTCAGCCTGGCCATGGACAGCCACTCCAGCGCGGCGGCGTAATGCTGATATCCGGTGCGGTAGCCTCTCTGATCGCCTGCGTCGTCCGGCTCTATGTCCTTGAACATGAACCTCTTGTTCTCGGCGGCCAGCATCCCGGGTATCGACCGGAAGCAGGACTCTATCCTCGGCACCTCGCCGCCCTCTCCGAACCTCTTGATGTCCTCCATGTAGCCATCTATGAGCTTCCTCTGGACCCTCCTCACGGGTCCAAACTGTCTCGAATCTACGAACTCCCGGACGGCCTCGGGCATCCCCCCGACCACCATGTACCACCTGTGGTACTCGCTGAGGGTCTCGAACAGGGACTGGTCCATGGGCTCGCATGCGGAGATCGAGGACCTCGCCACCTCTATGACCCTGTCGGTCACACCCAGCGCCCACAGGAACTCCTCGAAGTCCATCGGCCCCATATCCAGACTCTCGACGCTCCCGGTGGACGGGAGGCCGATCTCACTGACGGACAGTCCGAGCAGGGACCCTGATGCGATCACCCTGTACCTCCTCCGACTGTCGGTGACGAAGGACTTCAGCGCTGTGCGGGCGTCGGGGCAGGCCTGGATCTCGTCCAGGAACAGCAGCGTCCCGCCTGGGACGAATTCGAATCCAGGATAGATCGCGGACAGTCTCAGGACGATGTCGTCGACGGTCAGGTTCCCGGAGAACGCGGAGTGGGCCCGCCTGTCCTTGGACAAATCTATGGAGAGCACGTGCCTCCCCCTCTCCGCGCAATACGCCTCCACCGCGTACGTCTTGCCGACCTGCCTCGCCCCCCTTATCATCAGGCACGAGGGCCTGCCCGACATGTCCCATTCCTCGATCTGCTCCATCACTTTGCGGCGCATCCATCACCACTCTCCGCCTGTTCCAATGTTCCAGACATAGATGCGTTTCAACTTATCGACAAATCTGAAGACTGAAATATCAACTTATCGACAAGAATCGGGTACTGAATTTTCAACAAATCGACATTTTTTCTCTATCGAAAATCAACTTATCGAAAACTTGGAGGTTCGCGGAACAGGGGACGCAAGGCCCTGTCTCTTCGAGAACCCGAACGGTTTCGATTGAACCAATTAAATACAGCATATTGTTCAAAGGGGCATGGCATATGATAGGCTCGCAGACTCTATCATCAAGCATGCCAAGCTCATCGTGGTGCTCTGGGTCGTCATCCTCGCTGTGGCCGCCTACCCCGCCATCCAGGCCTTCGGGGCCATGAGCTACGACATTGATGACATGGGTCTGGACGATTCCGAATCGATGGAGGGTTACGGCATCATAGCCGTGTACTTCCCATCGTCCGATGGGACCACGGACGTCTCGTCCTCGCCCCTCGTTGTCCTGTACTACCAGGATGGCGAAGAACATGAAGACGCCTTGGACTACGCTACACAGCTGTCGGTATCGGCTGCGTCAGGGATGTTCGACGATGAGGAAGGGTATCAGAAGATATCTTCGTTCACTGTTCTAATGGACACCTCCGACTTGGATACGGGGGACTCTGGCATCATCCTGATCCTCGTCCAGTACGATGAGGACTGGCTGGCCGCCGGAGGGAACATCATCAGCGACACCCCCGAACTCAGGGAGCAGCTGGACATCTTCTTTGAATACATCGGCGACACCACCGTGGACGTCTACCTCACCGGGTCCCCGGCGATCTCCTACGACATGGAGACCGGTGCCTCCGAGGACATCTCCCACATCGACGTGTTCACCGTCCTGATGGTCCTCATCCTGGTCGGTCTGTTCTTCAGGTCCTTCATCACGTCCACCACCCCTCCCATCACCATCGGGGTGGCGTTCATCGTGACCATGGGCATCATGTTCGGCCTGACCTACATCATGGACATCTTCTTCCTCTCCGAGATCATGCTGATCGTGGCGATGATGGGCGCCGGATGCGACTACTGCATCTTCGTCATCGCCCGCTACAGGGAGGAGCTGCGCGACGGCAAGAGCCACCACGACGCCCTCC
>CAYZSQ010000122.1:1859-4195 GCA_964479785.1 uncultured Methanomassiliicoccales archaeon | reverse complement strand
TCTCGAAGATGGTGTCCACGGTGCCGTCCGGGTGGTACACGGAGCAGCTGCCCTCGCTGCCGGGGACCAGCATGTTCCTGAGCCTGACGTTGGCGAAGGTCCCCCTGACCATGACCTCGTGGTTGGCCCTGCGGGACCCGTAGGAGTTGAAGTCCTCCGGCTCCACGCCCTTGGACATCAGGTACCTGCCGGCGTCGGTGTCCTTGGAGAACGCCCCGGCGGGGGAGATGTGGTCGGTGGTGATGGAGTCCCCGAGCTTGGCCAGGCACCTGGCGCGGGAGATGCTCCTGATCTCCGGCTCCTCGTAGATCTCGTCGAAGAACGGGGGGTTGCGGATGTACGTGGACCCCTCGTCCCACTGGAACAGGGGGGAGTCCTCGCAGGGCACGGCGTCCCACCTGGCGGACCCCTTGAAGATGTCCCTGTACTTGGACTGGAAGGTGGCGCGGGTGACGTACTCGTCCACCAGCTTGGAGACCTCTGCGTCGGAGGGCCAGATGTCCCTGAGGAACACCTCCCTGCCATCCCCGGTCACGGCCAGCGGCTCCCTGTCCAGGTCGATGTCGACCCTTCCGGCGATGGCGTAGGCCACCACCAGGGGCGGGGAGGCCAGGTAGTTGGCCTTCACCAGGGGGTGGATCCTGCCCTCGAAGTTCCTGTTGCTGCTGGCGATCGCCGCGACCACAAGGTCGTTGGCTTTGATCGAATTGGAGACCTCGTCGGACAGCGGGCCGGAGTTGCCGATGCAGGTCATGCAGCCGTATCCGCAGACCTGGAAGCCCAGCTTCTCGAGGTACACCAGGAGTCCGGAGTTCTGCAGGTACTGGGTCACCACCCTGGACCCGGGGGCCAGGGATGTCTTGACGTAATCCTTGGGTTTAAGTCCGAGGTCGGCGGCCTTCTTGGCCACCAGGCCGGCGGCGATCATCACCGACGGGTTGGCCGTGTTGGTGCAGGACGTGATGGATGCGATGACGAGGGACCCGTCGCCCAGCTGTCCGGCGACCGGCCTCCTTTGCTCCTTCACGCCGAGGGCCTCCAGGGACTCCGCGAACCTCTCCTTCATCTCGGCCATGGGGATGAGGTCCTGGGGCCTCTTGTGGCCGGCCAGGCAGGGGACCACGGTGGACAGGTCCAGCTCCAGGGTGTCTGTGTATTCGGGGTCGGACTCGTACCACAGGCCCTGCTCCTTGCAGTATCTCTCCACGGTGTCGATGTGCTCCTCGGTCCTGCCGGTCAGGCGGAGGTACTCCATGGTCTTCCCGTCCACGGGGCAGAACCCGGTGGTGGCGCCGTACTCCGGGCCCATGTTGGCCAGGGTGGCGCGGTCGGCCAGGTCCAGGTTCCTGTACCCCTCGCCGTAGTACTCCACGAACTTGCCGACGACGCCCTTCTTCCTGAGCATGTGGACCACGGTGAGCACCAGGTCGGTGGCGTTGACGCCCTCGCTCAGCCTGCCGGTGAGCCTGAACCCGACCACGTCGGGCAGCTTCATGTAGCTGGGCTGGCCCACCATGGCGGCCTCGGCCTCTATCCCGCCGACGCCCCATCCGAGGACCCCCAGTCCGTCGATCTGGGTGGTGTGGGAGTCGGTTCCGAAGCAGGAGTCGGGGTAGGCGATCTTCTTCCCGTCCGCGTCCTTCACGTGGACCAGGGGGGACAGGTACTCCAGGTTGACCTGGTGGCAGATGCCGTTGCCGGGGGGCACGGCGCGGAAGTTCTTGAGGGACTTCTGGGCCCACTTGAAGAGGGCGTACCTCTCCCTGTTGCGCTGGAAGTCAAGCTCCTCGTTGAGCTCCTGTGCGTCGTCGCGGCCGGCGTAGTCGGTGTTGACGGAGTGGTCGATGACCAGGTCCACGGGCATCAGGGGGTTGATGAGCTCCGGGTCCTTGCCCATGGCGGCCACCGCCGCCCTCATGGAGGCCAGGTCCGTGATCACCGCGCCGCCGGTCAGGTCCTGGAGCAGGACCCTGGCGGGGATCCAGGGGATGTCGCGGTCGGTGTTCCCCGCGGGGTTCCAGGATGCGGCGGTGAGGACGTCCTCGTCGGTGATGTGGACGCCGTCGCGCTGTCTGAGCATGCCCTCGATGAGGATCTTGACGGAGTAGGGGATCTTCGAGAGGTCCTTTATGATGCCCTTGGCCTCCAGCTCGCGGAGGCTGTATATCGTGAGCTCGCCCTCCTTCGTGGCGAGCGTCCTTGTGCACGGTCCGACTTCGGTCATGAGCTAGACTCCTATGGGGCGGGGTTAGTCGCGCATGTTATATGGGTTTGTCGAGAGCCAGGGGAAGGACGGAAGGGGGTTCTCCGGGCATCCGTTCCACGTCATCGGGCCT
>CAYZSQ010000122.1:0-1759 GCA_964479785.1 uncultured Methanomassiliicoccales archaeon | reverse complement strand
CCAGGGGAAGGACGGAAGGGGGTTCTCCGGGCATCCGTTCCACGTCATCGGGCCTCCGAGGCCGAGGACCGTAGCGTCAGAATGTGCGGGATGTATTGTCGATATGCAACGCTATCCACCAAAACGGGGGGTATTGGTGGTGAATCTCCCACCAAAACGGGGGGTTTTGGTGGATAGACTTATCAATCAGCAAGTCATGCCACGATCATGAAGAGGAAGGCGACGGAGGATCTGATGTCCTGGCTCTCCGACGGGAAGTCCGAGGCCCTTGTGATCTCCGGACCCAGGCAGGTGGGGAAGACGTATCTGGTGGAGGAGTTCGGACGCAGCCACTTCGACAGCTGCGTCACCATGGACCTCGAGGCCGATCCCCGTGTCAGGTCGATATTCGAGGACGGGGTCCTCACGGCCGACGCCTTCTACGAGCGTGCCAGCCTGCTCGGTTATGGGATAGAGGAAGGAGGGCTGCTGTTCCTCGACGAGATTCAGGCCTGCCCCGCCGCCTATTCCGCCCTGAAGCAGCTCGTGGTCGACGGGAGGTGCCGTGTCATCGCATCCGGTTCGCTGCTCGGCCTCGCGTTGGACGGCGGCTTCCTGTCCCCGATGGGATATGTCCGCAGGATGGAGATCGGGCCGATGGACTTCGAGGAGTTCCTGTGGGCGATGGGCGTCACGGAGGACGTCACGGAGAGCATCCGGAGGCACATCCGCGACCTGGAGCCCTTCGAGCAGTCCGAGCTGACGGCGCTGAACGACCTCTTCAAGCGCTTCGTGGTGGTCGGGGGCATGCCCGCATCCGTCCTCGCCTATGCGGAGACCAGGGACTACAGGGAGTCCGCGGAGGAGATGTCCAAGATCCTCGGGGTCCTGGCGGAGGATGCCAGGAGGTATGTCGGCAATGCAACGGACGCCATGAGGGTCAGGTCCCTCCTGGAGTACATCCCGAGGCAGCTGTCCAAGGAGAGGAAGGGGCTCGTGTACAGCGACATAGCCATGGTGAAGGCCGGCAACCGCGAGTACAAGGGGGCGCTCACATGGCTGGAGCAGGCGGGGATCGTAGACATATGCTACTGCCTCGAGGCCCCCGAGGAGCCCTTCGTCCTCAGGTCGGACACCGAGCACCTAAAGGTGTACTTCAGGGACACGGGTCTGCTGACGCTGTCCCTGGGGCCGGGCACGGCGGCCGCCGTCGTGAACGGCGACTACTTCATCAACAACGGTGCCCTGATGGAGAACGCGGTGCTGCAGGCGCTTCTGGGCGAGGGGCACAGGCCGTACCATTTCCGGAGACGCAACAGCACGCTGGAGCTCGATTTCGTGGTCAACATCAACGGGGTGGTCTGCGCCATGGAGGTCAAGTCCGGTCGGAGTAAGCGCTCGAAGTCCCTGACCACGGCATTGGGGATGTACAGGATCGACAGGGGGATCAAAGTGTCGGATTCCAACATCTCCGTGGACGAGAGGGGCGTCATCCACTACCCCCTGTTCGGGCCGTCCTTCTTCGACGAGGCCGTGGTGGCGGGGATAGGCGATCCGCCGGACATCGATGCGCTGAACGAATCGCTGGGCAAGGACGGGGCATAAGGATCGAGTATTTCCGGTTCCGCCGCGGCCCCATCCGCCGGTCGTTCGCGGAGACATCCGAGACCGGGGGCGATTCCATACCCGTCGGTTCCTCAGACACGACAGCGGCACCACGTGGACCCCGTCGTCCCTGGTGTACGCCGCGCCGTCCGCCGTGACCACTGCCAGGAACGCA
>CAYZSQ010000121.1:0-4366 GCA_964479785.1 uncultured Methanomassiliicoccales archaeon | reverse complement strand
TTTCATTGTGGCATTTTGCAAGATTTCATTGTGGCGAATCGCAGAAATCCATTGTGGCGAATCGCAACGATATGCCGTCCCGGAGCGGTGCAGGTCACTTGCCCTGTCCGCCGTCCTCCGCCGGGGCCTGCCCTCCCATGGCCGCGGCGGCCTGGTCGGCCCACCTCTTCTTCGCCCTGTAGTAGGTCAGCGGGTGGTTCATCCACTCCTTCTCGCAGAGCCCGTCCGGGTTGTGGCAGAGCCCGTTGGTCTTCATGGTCTTGCACTCCGGCGGCGAGTACCCCTCGGTGCCGGCCAGCTCCCCGGTGATGTGCTTGATCTGGTACTCCGCGATGGACTCGTCGAAGTCCGGGGACTCGGAGAACACCCTGATGATGCCGTCGTAGTCCAGTCCCAGGGCCTTCAGGAAGGTCACCAGGGCGAACCTGGCGCTGTGGGGCAGGTTCATCCCCTGCCTGGACATCTCCATGATGCGGACCAGGCAGGGCGGCAGGTAGTCGTACTTCATTCCCTCCCCGCCGGTGACGCTGTACTTCGCCTTGGTCTCCTCCAGGGCCATGGCGGCCGCGTCCACCGCCCCCCTCAGGTGCCCCCTGTACTCCTCGGGGGTCATCAGGGGGAGCTCGGACTCGATCTTGTCCTGGAGGGCGTTCTGCATAAGGCGGCTGAACTTGTCCTGGGGCAGGTGCACCATCCCGGAGTGGATGTCGCTGTTGATCAGCTTCCAGTCCACGCTCTTCAGCCTGTTGGCCAGTGTGAGGTAGTCCGTGAACTTCATGCGGATGACGCCGTCGGGGTCCACCGCGGAGGTGACGCCCAGCTCCTCGGACACCGCCATGACGGTGGCCCTGTCCTCCCCGGAGAGGATCCCGTTCATCCTCACGGCCTCGGCCAGGGCGTACCTCTTGGTCAGGAACCTGTCCCCCACCAGGGAGACGATCATCCTGGCGTAGGGGTACGACATGACCTCGATCAGCCTGTCGTAGTCGGACATCAGCGGTTTGTAGGACACCTCGGACTGGGCAAGGGCGTCCAGGACCCTCTCCAGCCCCCTCTTGCGGGAGGGTTCGAAGGACGGCGACGTGATGAGGGCGTCCAGGTCCACGCCGTTGCCCATGGCGAACTCGGATGCCTCCCTCAGGAACGGGAACTTCGCCGCGCGGCCGGTGTCCATGGTTGCCCCATGGGACTCATCTTAGATTATGGTGATGTGCCCGTCGGAACACCACCAGGTCCCTGAGGCGGTCCACCACGCCGGGGTCCCCGACCACCTCCAGCAGGTGGTCGAACCCGTCGAGGGGCCTCTCCATCACGATCCTGGAGGCCCTCTTCCTGCCGATCCCGGGCAGGCCGGCCAGGGCGGACATGGGCATGGAGTTGATGTCGAACGGGTATGTCACACCGGTGACCGACCTGAAGCCCCAGTCGGTGACGTACACGTCCCGGAAGGTGCCCAGGTCCACCTTGTAGGGGATGCCCACCAGCAGCGGGTACGAGCCGATCTGCCTCCCGAAGGTGGTGTTGCCGTCGTGGAGCTCCATGTACACGTCCCTCAGCACGGTGCCGTAGGGTGCGACCCGCTCGAGCATCACCCGGTCGATGTCCTCCCGCACCTCGTCCTTGAACCTCCTGAACCTGCGCTGGTCCACTCTGACGTCGAACCCCCTCCTCACCGGGAGCACCTGTCTGATGTTGATGCGCCTGACCGTCAGCCCCTCGTCCCTCACCTTTTTCAAGAACTCCATGTCCATGGAGTAGGTGGAGGGGGTCTCCCCGTCCAGGCCGCAGACTATGTTGATCCCGGGGAGGAGCCTCGGCAGGCCCTTGGGTCCGCGCCCCCCGCCGATCCTGTTGATCGCCCTCACGGCGTCCAGCACCTGCTCCGGCGTGCTGTTGAGGTTGTTCTCGATCACCACCCTGGGGTCCGCCGTCTCCATCCCCAGTGCCAGGACGTTCCCGTCGGTGCAGCGGTGCGCCAGCGTCTCCAGGACCCTTCCGGACTCCTCGGGATGGGTGGCGATGACGGCGGCGTTGGCGTTGTCCACGTGGAGCACGTCGAACCCCAGCGACTGCAGTCCCTCGAACAGGTCGTCCACCCTCTCCGGGTCGGGCCTCGGGACCGGGGAGCCGTCCTCGGAGCCGTAGGAGACGATGCAGGTCTGCCCCCCGACCCTCAGGTTCCTGACGCCCAGCTCCCTCAGGCGGGACGCCTCGGCGACGATGTCCTCCGGCCGGCGCATCAGGGGTTTGCCCTTCAGCGGCTCGATGCAGTAGGAGCACCCCCCGGTGGACCACCTGTGGCATCCCCTGTAGGATTCCACCTCGGCGATCAGGGGCTGGGGGAAGTCCTGGTGCTGCGTCACGATGTCCGCGCCCAGAAGCATCCACCTGTTCCATTCCTCCAGGGTGCGGTACCTCTCGCCCACCTCCCTCCCGCACATCCCGTCGTACAGGGAGGCGGCCAGGTCCTTCCCGATGACGAAGTCGAAGCCCTTGGCGGCCTCGGTGCCGGCCGCGGATCCCCCGACGAGCCTCCATCCCGTGAGCCTCGGGACCAGGGCGGCCAGCTCCCTGGCGGACATGGGCATCGACCGCAGGTACTTCCCGGGCACGGTGTTGCCGGACATGACCACGCTGACGTCCGCCTCCGGCACCCTCGCGCCCCTGCGGAGCATGTCGGCGCTCAGGTAGGTAACCTCGTCCGCCCCCGCATCCAGGGCGGCGCCGGCGATGGCCCTCACCACCGGGGAGATGTAGGGCGGAACGCCCAGCGCGGCGGGGTCGTCTATGTACCCGTCCACCAGTAGGACCCTGATGTCCCTGCTCATGCGGACAATGATTGGGTGAGGGTATATCTGGATATCCTCGGGCAGGTGATGCGGTCTGAGGCTGCGGGGCTTCGAATCACGAACGGTACGCTCATTATAAATATCGAAAGTTCCATGACTCGGTTTAGATTTCGCAGTAATATTACGAATTTCGTAGAACTGAGGAGGTTTTTATTATGGCAAACGAACAGGAGATCAGCATAGAGCAGCGCCTTGAGATGGCCAAGAAGCCCGGACAGGACGCCATGGTCCTCCACAAATACTATGGAGGAAAGATCGAGACCGCCCCCAAGGCATGCGTGAGGTCCTTCGACGACTTCGCCATCTGGTACTCCCCCGGCGTGGCGGAGCCCTGCAAGGCCATCGCCAAGGACCCCGACCTAGCATATGAGTACACCTGCAAGTGGAACACCGTGGCCGTAGTGTCCGACGGGACCCGTGTGCTGGGTCTCGGAGACATAGGGCCCGAGGCCGCCATGCCCGTCATGGAGGGGAAGGCCATGCTGTTCAAGTACCTCGGAGGCGTGGACTGCGTCCCCATCTGCCTGGACACCAAGGACCCCGAGAAGATCATCGAGACCGTCAGGCTCATCGCCCCCTCCTTCGGCGGGATAAACCTGGAGGACATAGCCAATCCCAAGTGCTTCGACATCCTCGACGAGCTGAGGAGGGACTGCAAGATCCCCGTCTGGCACGACGACCAGCAGGGGACCGCCACCGTGGAGGTGGCCGGTGCGATCAACGCCATGAAGCTCGTCGGCAAGAAGCTGGAGGAGGCCCAGATCGCCGTCATCGGCGCCGGTGCCGCGTCCATCGCCATCGCCAGGCTGCTCCTGGCCACCGGGTTCAGCCCCAAGAACATGTGCATGTGCGACTCCAAGGGCATCCTGAACCTCTCCAGGGAGGACGTCAAGCAGGACTTCAAGCAGAAGTGGGAGATCTGCCAGAAGACCAACGGAGCCGGGAAGTCCGGAGGGATCAAGGAGGCGATGGAGGGTGCCGACATAGTCATCGCCGCCTCCAAGCCCGGCCCCGGGACCATCCCCGCCGAGTACGTCAAGCTGATGGCCGACGACCCCGTGGTCTTCGCCACCGCCAACCCCATCCCCGAGATGTGGCCCTGGGAGGCCAAGGAGTACGGGTGCAAGGTGTTCGCCACCGGAAGGTCCGACTTCCCCAACCAGGTCAACAACTCCATGGGCTTCCCCGCCATCTTCAGGGGAGTGCTGGACGTGAGGGCCACCACCATCACCGACGAGATGTGCATCGCGGCCGCCGTCGAGCTGGCCAAGTGCGCGGAGGAGAAGGGCATCACCGAGGACTACATCATCCCGAACATGGCCGAGACCGAGGTCTTCCCCAGGGAGGCCGTCGCTGTGGCCGAGAAGGCCATGGAGCAGGGCGTCGCCAGGCTCAAGCTCAGCAGGCAGGAGCTGATGGACAGGGCGACCTTCATGATCAACAGGTCCAGGAACCTGACCGCCCAGATGATGAAGGACGGTTACATCGCCGACGCAGAGCCCGCCTTCAAGTGATCC
>CAYZSQ010000120.1:0-4454 GCA_964479785.1 uncultured Methanomassiliicoccales archaeon | reverse complement strand
GCTTCATGCAACGGCGTTAAATAGTTGGATTGAATGAGCATACATCATGAAGATACCCTGCGAGATTGTTGTCTGGTATGTTCTTCCCATGATCCGGAGAGAGGTCTCCAAAGAGCTGGTCCACACCCACGGCATGACCCAGGCCGAGGTGGCCCGCAGGTTCGGGGTCACGGACGCGGCGATCTCGCAGTACCTCAAGAAGAAGCGGGGTGGCAACACCGCCATCAACGACAGCCCCCTCTACCCCGAGTTCGAGGCCGAGGTCAGGGAGTCCGCCGCGAGGATCGCGGAGGACAGGAGCGACTTCTCCGTGGAGATGTGCAGGCTCTGCTGCGTCGTGAAGCAGACCGGGCTCCTGGCGCAGATCTACCAGGCCCAGACCGGAATGCTCCCCCCGCGCTGTGCCAGCGCGGAACCGGTCACCTCGTCCCAATGAACGGGCTGTGGTACAGGAACTCCTGGGCGTAGCCGGCGTACCTGCCGAATTTTTCCCTGCCGTACTCCGACACCCGGGCGTAGGAGCCGGTCACCCCGTACATGCGCTCCATCTCCCTGGATATCCTCACGTCCACCGGGAACGCCTCCAGGTGCCCGTAGGCGAACAGTGCCACGCAGTCGGCCACCTTCGGCCCCACGCCCTCTATGTCCATCAGCGCCTCGACGCATCCCCGGTAGTCGAGCTCGGCGATGGCGTCGGGATCCACCTCACCGTCCTCCACCCGGCGGGCCAGCTCCACGAACCTCCGCTCCCTGAAGCCCAGCCTGCAGGCGGAGACCTCGTCGCATCTGTCCAGGATCCGTCTCGGCTCCGGGAACGCGCGCCTGGGCCCCAGGTCCTCGCCGAACACGTCGCAGACCGACTCCACCATGGCCGCTATGCGGGCCACGTTGGCGTTGGTGGCAAGGAGGTAGGTGGCCAGGCATTCCCATCTGTCCTGTCTCAGGATCCTCAGCCCCGGGCAGCGGGAGGACAGCGACGCCACGTACCCGTCCCTGGAGGATATCTCGGCGATGATGGCGTCCAGATCGTCCTCCGACCTGAAGTAGTCCAACAGCCTCCCCTGGGAGGAGCAGCCCTCGGCCAGGAATCCGTCCCCGGTCTGGGTCAGTCTCACCACCTCCCGGCCCAGCACCCCGGTCCATGAGTCCCCGTCCCTCCTCCATCTGTGGGCCTGCCCGCATCCCAGCGTGGGGTCCAGCGACACGTCGAGTCTGATCCTCATGCACCACGATTCCGCGTACCCCGTATTCTACCTTGCCCTCCGTCCCAGCCTTTATTTCGTCGGAACGGTTCCCCGGAGGCATGAGATTCGGTCCAGCTGGATACCCGTCAGCCGGCAAGACGCCGGAGGGCGCACTGGAATACACCCGCGGCCTGGGGCTGGACGCCCTGGAGGTGGAGTTCGTCCGCGGCGCCAGGATCAGGCCGGAGAGGGCCAGGGAGATAGGCGCCAAGGCCAGGGAGCTGGACGTCAGGCTCAGCTGCCACGCCCCGTACTTCGTGAGCTTCAACTCCGACAGCGACGAGACCCGGGAGAAGAGCGTGGGATGGGTCATGGACACCGCCAGGGCGGCCCATGAGCTGGGGGCGTACATCATCGTGATACACGCCGCCGCCTACGGGAAATCCCCCGGGACCGCCACGTCCTCGGTCATAGCAGGGCTGTCCAGGTGCAAGGACATGCTGGATGACGAGGGCATCAGGGACGTGATCCTGGGCGTGGAGACCATGGGGAAGAAGGGCCAGTTCGGCACCCTGGACGAGATCGAGGAGGTCATGGAGGAGGTGGACGGGGTCAGGCCCGTCCTGGACGTGGCCCATGTCCACGCCCGCGGTGTGGGTTGTCTGAGGACGGAGAGGGACATGAGGGAGCTCACCGACCGGTTCTTCTCCCTCAGCGGGGACGTCGCCCACTTCCACATAAGCTGCATCAAGTACGGGGAGAAGGGGGAGATATCCCATCTGCCGCTGGACGCCAGGGAGCCGGACATGCAGATGCTGGCGGACGTGCTGGCGGATTCCAAGCGGGACTGCACCTTCATCTGCGAGTCGCCGCTGATCGAGAGGGACGCCGTGGTGTTCAGGGACATGTTCCCGGCGTACCGCAGGCCCTGAGCGGGCCGGATGCTCCCCGCACACTGATATGGGAGCATCTGCATCCCAAGGTCATGGACAAGAACAAGATCGGGACGATCGCCGTCGTGGCGGTGGCCGTCCTAGCATGTCTCCTGTACTCGTGGCAAACATACGACGACCAGTCCGACGACGGGTTCGCCGGGGAGTGGATCCTGGTCTACACGTATTCGCAGGGCGGGGTCGTGACCGGTGCGGCCGCGTCGATTTCGATCGCGGATGCCGACGGTGTCCTGGTGGCCTCGTACGACGGAGGTCAGGAGGAGTTCGGGAAGATCTCCGGTTCCGAGGCCGTGTCCGTGACGCAGGGGGCGGCGATGCGGCTCTACCTCGAGGACGACACGCTGTACCTGGTGCTCTATGGTCCGGGGGCCATCGTGTCATACGTCGCTTATTCCAAGGATGCCGCCATCACCTTCCCTTCGGACAGCAGCCTGGCGGGCACCTCCTACGACGTCATGTTCGGCGACGACGAGGCCGTCATCGCTGTGTCGTCGCACTCGTTCCTCATCGCATCCGGGACCCTGGCCGTCGGCGGGTCCGAGTACGTGTTCAGAGGCTTCGTGAAGACCGTCGGCGGGTCCGTGACCGTGACCGCCGTGGCCGTGATCGGAGAGGTCGCGACGATGTTCGACCTGGTCATCGCAGACGGGACCGCCGTCGTGGAGAACGTGTCATCGACGGCCTGAGACGATGTGTGAACGGACGGGACGGGGCCTGAGCGCCCCTCCCTCCAATTTTTATATGGGGATTCGTTCCCAGTCCCAACGCCACTGTGGCTCAGCGGTAGAGCGGCGGTTTCGTAAACCGTAGGCCGGGGGTTCGATCCCCTCCAGTGGCTCCATCCTTCTCTCGAGCACCCGTTTCCGACGGCTGTTCCGCCGACCCTCCCGATGGTTCGGAATCGAGGTGTCTGGCACATCGGCCGGTCAGCAGTCGTGGGCCCCGTCATCCTTCCTCATGTAGGTGTTGACGATCTTGATGGCGCACACGTCCCCGCACATGGAGCAGCCCTCGCTCTCGTCGGTGCAGCCCCTGCACCTGTACCTGCGGGCCTTCTCCTCGTCGATGCAGGTGTCGAACATGGTCTCCCAGTCCAAGGCCTTCCTGGCCCTGGCCATCCTGGTGTCCCTCTCCCTGCCGATGCCCCTGCACAGGTCCCCCACGTGGGCGGCGATCTTCGACGCGATGACCCCCTCCTTGACGTCGTCCACGTCCGGGAGGGACAGGTGCTCGGCGGGCGTGAGGTAGCACAGGAAGTCCGCGCCGTTCTGAGCCGCCACGGCGCCCCCGATGGCGCCCACGATGTGGTCGTATCCCGGGGCGATGTCCGTCACCAGCGGCCCCAGGACGTAGAACGGGGCGTTGCGGCACATGCGCTTCTCCAGCTGCATGTTCATGGCCACCTGGTCCAGCGGGACGTGCCCCGGGCCCTCCACCATGGTCTGCACCCCGGCCTCCCTGGCCCTGTCCACCAGGTGCCCCAGGGTCATGAGCTCGCTGAGCTGCGCCTGGTCCGAGGCGTCGTCGATGCACCCCGGCCGGAAGCCGTCCCCCAGGGAAAGGGTGAACTCGTACTCGCGGGCCATCTCCAGGAGGTAGTCGTAGTTCCTGTAGAGGGGGTTCTCCTCTTCGTTGTGGAGGATCCACGCGGTGAGGAACGACCCTCCCCTGGACACCACGTCCGTGATCCTGGGGGATTTGCTGAGCCATCTGACGGTCTCCTTCGTGATGCCGCAGTGGACGGTCATGAAGTCCATCCCGTCCCTGGCGTGCCTCTCGATGCCGTTGAAGATGTCGTCCTCGGTCATCTCCACCACGGCGTTCCTCCTGGCGGCGGTGAGCCCGGTCTGGTAGATCGGCACCGATCCCATCATGACGGGGCACTCCCTCAGCAGTCTGGCTCTTATGGCGTCGATGTCCCCGCCGGTGCTCAGGTCCATGACCGCGTCCGCACCGTACTTCAGGGCGACCTGCAGCTTCTGGAGCTCGGCGTCCAGGTCCACGATGTCCCTGGAGGTCCCCAGGTTCACGTTGATCTTCACCGAGAGCCCTTCGCCGATGGCGGCCGGTTCCGCGTCGTGGACGGGGTTGTGGGGGGCGCAGATCCTCCCGGAGGCTATGCCGTTGCGGATGAACTCCGGGCTGACGTTCTCCTTCTCGGCGATCTTCTTCATCATAGGGGTGATCTCGCCCCTGCGGGCCGTCTCCATTATGGTGCTCATTGTGGATCGGCTCCGTATCTCCCTTTGTCCGATATTAGTGTTCGTCGTCCGGCAGGCCGGCCACGTCCTGTAGGGTGTACAGGACGGCGTCCGAC
>CAYZSQ010000119.1:0-4485 GCA_964479785.1 uncultured Methanomassiliicoccales archaeon | reverse complement strand
CCCGGCAGCCCCTCCGCCTCCGAGGCGATCGAGCAGGGCTTCGCCGACAAGTGCCTGCTGATGGGGAACATCGACCCCCAGCTGTTCGTCAGAGGCACGGTGGAGCAGATGACCGAGGTCACCAAGAACCTGTGCCAGGAGGTCAAAACCGCTCTCTGCAAGAAGGGTCTCAACTCCAGATACTGCATCTCCTCCGGCTGCGAGGTCCCGCCCGACCTCGAGACCAAGCTGGAGAACGTCGACGCGGTCATGGCCGCCGTCAGCCAGTACGGGAAGATGTGATCCCGAGAGGGACTGCTCCAAACCCCTTACCCCCGCCCCGGCGGGGGTCCGAATCAAAAAAACAGGAAGGAGTACAATGGCAAACGCTTATTTCGACGCAATGAGGGCCCGCGGTTTCTCCTACAACACGACGGCCTCCGTGAGGAAATTGAGATGCCCGAGATGCGGATTCGAGTTCTCCCTGGTCTACGCCAGGGCGATAGCCTGCCAGGGGTGCTCCGAGGCCACGCGCGGATGCCCGAAGGTCCGCTGCGCCAAATGCGACGCGGAGTTCCCCATCGGAGTATCCGAGGATGTGCACGGCAAGGTCCAGGAAAGGACCCTGGCCGATCACATCACCCAGATCGTGGACGAGAGAAACCGCGATCTGGGAGTGGTCTCCAACAACAGGTAACCTTTGAATCTACCAGTCCTGCGCCAGTCCGAGCCGGCGCAAGACAATTGTTTCCTCTAGGCCCGTGGGAGCCTCGATCCCACAACGGCCCGCCCCCTTCCCCGGGGCGGGCCATAACGGTGATCCCATGGCTATAGGTCTCGGATTCGATACTGGTGGAACCTACACCGACGCGGTCCTCATGGACCTGGACTCGAAGAAGATTGTCTGCAAGGCGAAGTCCCTCACCACCAGAGAGGACCTCTGCATCGGGATACGCGGCTCCATCGCCGGCTTCGACAGGGACCTCCTGGAGAGGGTGGGCGTGGTATCGCTGTCCTCCACCCTGGCCACCAACTCCGTGGTGGAGGGGAAGGGCTGCAGGGTGGCGGTGGTCTGCATCGGGATGGAGTACGACGGGTCCGTCCCCGCCGACCACTCCGCCGTCATCGATGGGGGCCACGACCTCAAAGGGAACGAGGCCGAACCCCTGGACGAGGAGGCCGCCCGCAACTTCCTGGAGTCCGTGAGGGGGAGAGTGGACGGCCTTGCCATCACCGGCTACATGGCCGTCCGCAACCCAGACCACGAGCGCAGGGTGAAGGCCTTGGCCAGTGAGATCCTGGACGTCCCGGTGATATGCGGTCACGAACTGTCCTCCACCCTGGGCTTCAACGAGCGCGCCGCCACCTGCATCATGAACGCCAGGCTGGTGCCCATCATCGACGAGCTCATCACCTCCATGAGGGAGGTCATGGAGGAGAACGGCATCCGCGCCCCCCTGATGATCGTCAGGGGCGACGGGTCCCTCATGAACGAGGCCACCGCCCGGGAGAGACCGGTGGAGACCATCCTCAGCGGCCCCGCGGCCAGCCTAATCGGCGCCATGGAGATCACCGGCAGGAGGGACGCCATCGTCATGGACATGGGCGGCACCACCACCGACATAGGCATCCTGAGGGACGGCAGGCCCCGCCTGGAGCCAGAGGGGGCGGTCATCGGCGGGAAGAGGACCAGGGTCACAGCCGCGGAGATAACCACCTCCGGGATCGGAGGCGACAGCAGGATATTCGTCAACGGCATCACGGTCCATCTGAGCCCGCTGCGCGTCTACCCCATCTGCATGGCCGCCTCCCGCTGGGACTGCGTCAGGGAGCAGATGGAGTCCCTGGCCGGCATGGTCACCCGCCCCACGCCGGAGGCCATGGGCGAGCAGAACGTCGTCCTCGACTCGGAGATGTTCCGCACCCTGAGGATGCCGGAGGACCGGAGCATCGTGTCCGCCGCGGACATGGAGCTGCTGGAGCTGCTGAGCCAGCGCCCCCACTCCCTCAACGCCGCCGGGGAGGTCCTGGGGATCCATCCGTTCACGTTCAACATACCCAGATTGGAGAGCCTGGGATTCATCCAGCGCATCGGGTTCACCCCCACGGACGTCCTCCATGTGGACGGGACCTACAGGGAGTTCGACCACACGGCGTCCACCCACGCCGCCGTGTACCTCTCCAAGAAGGCGGACATGCCTCTGGAGGAGTTCATAGCCACCGCCAAGAAGGGGATCCGCCACAAGCTGTGCACCGAGCTCATGAAGGAGCTCATCTCCGAGGAGACCGGCGGCTGCCAGATCAACGCCACCACCGAGTACCTCCTGGACCGTGCCATAGCCCGCGACGACGGCAGGGACTTCGGCTGCAGGATAAGGATCGGGAAGCCCATCATCGGCATCGGCGCCCCCGCGGGCGTTTACATCCGCTGGGTCGGCGAGGTCTTCGACACCGAGGTCCTGGTGGACGAGAACTCCGACGTGGGCAACGCCATCGGCGCCATAACCTCGTCGGTGTCGGAGACCATCGAGGTCCTGGTGAAGCCGGAGACCATCGGCGGCACGGACTGCCCGTTCCGGTCCTTCTCCAGGCTGGGGACGTTCACATACGACACCTACGAGGAGGCCCTGGCCGACTCGGAGCGCATGGCCTCCGAGGCCGTCAGATCCGCCGTGGAGGCGGGAGGGGCGACTGATGTCAGCGTGACCGTGGACAGGGATGACAGGACCTATGCCATAGGCACCTCCAGGGACAGGGTGCTGATGGAGACCGTCCTGAGGGTCACCGCCGCCGGCAAGCCGGAGCCCTTCAGTCCATCGAGTAACCGGAAGGCGGCACGAAGATCTCCACGAGCGCCCCGGCCTCCGACGACGGCAGGGCCATGGACATGTTGGACAGGGCGCAGATGTTCTCGATGAGGAACAGCCCGAACTTGCCCTCCGCCGGGAGGGAGGCGTGGTTGTCCCTGACGCCCGCGGGGATGCCGATGCCGTCGTCGGTGTAGACGATGGTCAGGAACCCCTTGGAGATCCTGCACCTGATGTCCACCGTGGTCGCCCCCACGCCGTGAATGACGGTGTTCTGGAGAAGATGCTTGAACACCAGCGGGAAGGAAGTGTCCGCCAGCACGCGGATGCCCTCGGCCTTCACCACCAGGTCCAGACCGCCCAGGTTCACGGCCGACGCCCCCCTCTCCACGGCATCCTTCACGTCGATCCAGGAGGTGCCGTGGATCCCGACGCTGCGGTAGTCGCCCATGAAGATCACGCACTTGTCCAGCCTCTGGAAGGCCGGGCTGGCCCTGGACATGTACGGTTGGAGCTTCAGCTCCATCAGGGAGCCGGCCATGTTGTTCAGGACCGTGTCCTCCAGCACGGAGATGTGCTCCCCGGTGCGGACCATGTCCGTGGAGATCTGGCGGTAGAGGGTGACGTCCACGAACACCACCAGGAACCCGGTCCTCCCGTCCCCGCCGGTGACGATGTCCGCCCGGGCCTCGAAGATCCTCTCCTCCCGGTCGGCCGTGCGGAGGACCATCATGTGCTCCCCTCCGTGCTTCTTCACCTCGTTGATCAGCGACGTCACGTCCCTGGCGTTGGAGGACTTGAACTTGTCCAGAGGCATGGGCAGACCCTCCGGCTCCCCCAGGACAGTCTCCGCCAGGGGGTTCATGAACACCACCCGCTGATCGGAGTCCAGGTACGCGAACCCGGTCGAGTCGTTCCCCAGTATGGCGCCCAATGCCTCGGAGACCGCGTGCTGCCCGCTGACGCTGGCCCTGGCGGCGTAGATGTCGAACAGCCCCTCCATGAGGGTGCCGAGCAGCTTCTCGTCCGCCCAGGTGTAGTCCCTCTGCTTGTTGCCCACGCCGGCGGTGCCCACCAGCTCCTTGCCGTGGAAGATTGGGATCATCAGCAGCTTCTCTATCTTCACGTGCCCCGTCGGGGTGCCCTTCTTCAGGCTGTCGTAGGTGGAGAGGCTGTAGTCGTTGATGATCATCGACTTCTCCAGACGCACCGGCTCCGCCCATATCCCGGCGGAGGACAGGTCGTAGTCTATGGGGTACTTGTTGATGGAGCACCCCCTCATGGCCCCGGCGGACCAGGCCAGCATCCTGAGGCTGTTGGTCTCCCTGCTCAGGGCGGCCACGTACCCGATGGTGCTGCCGGTCACCTCCACCGCCTTGTCCAGGGCGTGGCCCAGGATGGCGTCGAAGTCCTCCCTGGGCATCCTCATCATCTCCACCAGGGCGGACAGGGCGCTCTCGTTGCGATGGCGGTCCTCCAGGGTCCTGCCCCTCTCCACCACTATGACCACCGTCCTGCAGAGCTCGGTGAAGAATTCGGTGGGGTCCCGGCCGCCCCGGGGCACGAAGCGGGCCACCCCGCTGTTGAGCATGTCCGCCAGCGCCCCGGCGTCGGCGTCGGCGCTGACCGCCACGATCGGCATCCTCACCCTGGAGCGGTCCATCAGGTCCATCATCCGGCCGATGTCGTTGTCCCCGTG